>CAYXLK010000006.1:0-47109 GCA_964465855.1 uncultured Candidatus Pelagibacter sp.
TGTCAAAAAATAATTCTAGATCCGCACCAAATTGTAGTCTCCCATAAGCATGAGGTATAGCAAACGTACCTTTTATATTATTAGCAACAGCCTCAGCACAAGCATTTGAAATGTCATCAACTGGAAGAATTACAACATGGTTTCTTGTACCAACTCTTCCATTTTCTCTTTTATAACCTAAAAAACTTTTTGGAATTTCCATAGTATTACCACTTCTTAGTTTTTACATTATGAACATGTACATGTTCGCCTTTTTTGATTTCTTTAACAACTTTTCCAATATCATGGCCATATTTTAAAACTGTATCTCCTTCATTAAGGTCAATCATTGCAATTTTATGACCTAAAGGAATCTCATTTTTAGATTGAATTTTAACAGACTTATCATTTTCCATAATCCAGCAATTGCAGTCCTGATTAGGGGTTATTTTTTCAATAACCACAACACCTACATTGTCTTTTTCATCATGAATAATTATATCTGTATTAGCCATCGTGACGATTTCTTTGTTTGAAATTTCTTTGATCTTATATATTAATCATGGCCTTAAACAAATAAAAATTTTTATTTAGAAAGATTTTAAGATGACAAAAATGAATACAGAAGAAGCATTTGTAAAAGTTCTTCAAATGCACGGTATAGAACATGCCTTTGGAATAATTGGTTCAGCGTTTATGCCTATTTCTGATTTATTTCCTAAAGCTGGTATTACTTTTTGGGATGTAGCTCACGAAACTAACGGTGGTTTAATTGCTGATGGTTATACTAGAGCTACTGGTAAAATGTCTATGGTCATTGCACAAAATGGTCCAGGAATAACTGGACTTGTAACACCTATCAAAACAGCTTATTGGAATCACACACCATTACTTTTAGTTACACCTCAAGCCGCAAATAAAACAATAGGTCAAGGTGGATTTCAAGAAGTTGAACAAATGAATTTATTTAAAGATATGGTTTGTTACCAAGAAGAAGTAAGAGATCCTTCGAGAATGGCTGAAGTTTTAAATAGAGTAATTGAAAAAGCGATTAGAGGATCGGCACCAGCACAAATTAACGTTCCAAGAGACTATTGGACTCAAGTTGTTGATATTGAACTTCCACCAATTGTAAGATTAGAGAGACAAGGAGGAGGATCCGATTCAATAAGTAAAGCAGCAAAATTACTATCTGAAGCTAAATTTCCTGTAATTTTATCTGGAGCTGGAGTTGTTATTGGGGGAGCTATTGGAGATTGCAAAAAACTTGCAGAAAAACTAGATTCTCCTGTTTGCAGCGGTTATCAACACAATGATAGTTTTCCTGGAAGTCACCCTTTGGCTGCTGGCCCTTTAGGATACAATGGTTCAAAGGCAGCTATGCAATTAATTTCTAAAGCAGATGTTGTTCTTGCGCTTGGTACAAGATTAAATCCTTTTTCTACATTACCTGGTTATGGTTTAGATTATTGGCCCAAAGAAGCAAAAATAATTCAAGTAGATATGAACCCAGACAGAATTGGATTAACAAAAAAAGTTACAGTTGGAATTTGTGGTGACGCAAAAATGGTTGCCTCTCAACTTCTAGCAAAATTATCTGCAAATGCTGGAGATACAAACAGAGAAGAAAGAAAAAATACTATTCATCAAACTAAATCGGCTTGGCTTCAAACTTTAACAAGTTTAAATCATGAAGATGATGATCCCGGAACAGTTTGGAATAAAGAAGCTAGAGAAAGAGATAAAGATAGAATGTCACCAAGACAAGCTTGGAGAGCAATTCAAGCAGCATTACCAGAAGATGTGATTATATCTAGTGATATTGGAAATAATTGTGCAATTGGAAACGCTTATCCAACTTTTGAAAAGGGAAGAAAGTATTTAGCACCAGGACTATTTGGTCCTTGTGGATATGGATTTCCATCAATTTTAGGAGCAAAAATTGGCTGTCCAGATACTCCTGTGGTAGGTTTTGCAGGAGATGGAGCTTTCGGAATAAGCATGAATGAAATGAGTTCATGTGCAAGAAAAGAATGGCCTGCGATCACTATGGTCATATTTAGAAACTATCAATGGGGTGCAGAAAAAAGAAATTCTATTTTGTGGTTTGATGATAACTTTGTCGGAACAGAATTAGATCCAGAATTAAGCTATGCTAAAGTTGCAGATGCTTGCGGTTTAAAAGGCATAACTGCTAGAACAATGGAAGAAACTAGTAAAGCTATTGAAGAAGGATGTGAAAATCAGAAAAAAGATATCACAACCTTTGTCGAAGTCATTCTTAACCAAGAATTAGGTGAACCTTTCAGAAGAGATGCAATGAAAAAACCTGTTACGGTAGCAGGTATAAATAAATCTGATATGAAGCCTCAAAAATCTCTAGTTTAATAAATGGATAATCTTCCTAATAGCTGCAAAGTTGTAGTTATAGGGGGTGGTGTTGCTGGAACTTCTTGCGCTTATCACTTAGCAAAGTTTGGTTGGAAAGATATAATTCTTCTAGAAAGAGATCAGTTAACATCTGGCACGACTTGGCATGCAGCAGGCTTGGTTAGTCAATTAGGTCCATCAGCAGGTGTTACAAAAATTAGAAAGTACACTCTTGATCTTTATAAAAAACTTGAAAAAGAATTAGATTTCTCATCTGGAATGAAGCTAGGTGGTGCTTTATCAATAGCTTCAACCAATCATAGATGGCAAGAACTTAAAAGACAAGCAACAACAGCTCAGCTATACGATGTAAACGTTCAAATTTTGAATCCTTCCGAAGTAAAAGAAAAATATACCGGAATAAACAACAAAGATATAGCTGGTGGAATTTACATGCCAGGTGATGGTCAAGCTGATCCAGTAGGAGTTACTAATTTATTAGCTAAAGCAGCAAGAAAAGAAGGTGTAAAGATTTTTGAAAAAAATCCAGTAGAAAAAATTTTAAAAAAAAATGGAGGAGTGGCTGGCGTAATTGTAAATGGCAAAACTATAGAGTGTGAATATATTGTTTTAGCCACAGGTATGTGGTCACGGCAAATAGGAGAAAAACACGGAATAAGTATACCTTTGTACCCCGCTGAACACTTTTATGTATTAACTGAACCAATTAAAGATCTTCCAAATATTTTACCAACCATTAGAGATTTTGATGATTGCCTCTATCTTAAAGAAGATGCAGGAAAAATATTAATTGGAATTTTTGAAACTAAGTCAATTCCAGCATTTCAAAAAGAAAATAAAGTCCCTGAAAATTTTTCATTCGGTGAATTTCCAGAAAATTTTGACCATTTCCAGCCTTATTTAGAAGCTGCTATGAGAAGATTGCCAGTTCTGGAGCAAGTAGGTTTAAGAAAGTTTTTTTCAGGCCCAGAGTCATTCACCCCAGATACAAATACATTATTAGGTGAAATTCCAGATTTTAAAAATCTATTTATTTGCGCAGGATTAAACAGTATCGGAATAGGCAGTGGAGGTGGAATAGGAAAAGTTACTGCAGAATGGTTAATGAATGGTCACATCAATGAAGATTTATTTATTTATGATAATAAAAGATTTCAGAAATTTCATTCAGAAATTAAATTCATCACAGAGAGAATTACTGAAACTTTAGGTGATTTATATGGAATGCACTGGCCATACAAACAACATAAAACATCAAGAAACATAAAAATAGTTCCATATCATGAAGATTTAAAAAAGTTTGGAGCATGCTTTGGGGTGGCTGGTGGTTATGAGAGACCAATGTGGTACTCTAAAAATGGTAAGGCCGAGTATGATTACAGTTATAATTTTCAAAATTGGTATCCATCTGCTGAATTTGAAACAAAAAATACAGTTAAAAATGTTGGCCTTTATGAACTAACTCCATTTTCAAAATTTGAATTAAAAGGTAATAAAATTTATGAAGAATTACAAAAAATTTGTACAGCGAATATAAAAAATGAAATCGGTAAATGTACTTACACTCAAATGTTAAATCCAGATGGGGGAATTGAAACAGACTTAACGGTGGTATGTATTTCAGATAATCATTTTAGAATTATTGGAGCTGCAGCAACTAGAGAAAGAGATAAATTCCACATTAAAAAACATATAAATCCAAATATAGAGTTTATAGATGTAACGGATGATTATGTATGTTTAGGTGTATTTGGCCCTAAATCGAGAGAACTAATGACAGAAATTTCTAATGATGATTTTTCTAATCAAAATTTTAAATTTGGAAATTCAAAAAAAATATTAATTGAAAATAAAAATGTATGGGTGCAGCGTTTATCATATGTTGGTGAGATTGGATATGAAATATATATCAAATTTACTGAAGCTAAATTAATCTTTGATAAAATTATTGATATTGGAAAAAAATATAATCTTTCATTGTGTGGGGCTCACGCAATGGATATTTTAAGGATGGAAAGTGGATTCCTGCACTGGGGGCATGATATTTCTCCAGAGGAAAATCAATTAGAAGCTGGATTAAAGTTTGCAATCAGTCTTAAGAAAAATTTTGATTTTATAGGCAAAGAAGCTTTGTTAAAAATCAAGCAAGATAAAATTAAAAAAAAATTTGTAATGTTATCGCTAGATAATACTAAACCTGGTGAACCTTTAGCATTACATTTTGAACCTATATATATTGATGGTATGATAAGCGGAAATACCACTTCAGCAAATTATTCTTTTAATTATAATAAAAACTTACTTTATGGATATGTTTCTACCGATTTAAAAGTTGAAGACCTTGCAAATAAAAAAATTGAGGTGGAAATTGAAAAAGTAAAATATAAAGCTTCTTTGCTATTAAAACCCTTAAAAGATCCTAAAATCAAACTAAATTAATTATTTTACAAAAGTATCGTTAAATTGTTTTGCAACTCTTATGAATGTAGTACATTTTGATAGTTGTTTTAATGATGGAGCGCCAACATAAGTACAACTACTTCTTAAACCGCCAAGAATATTTAAAATAGTATCTTGAATTTTTCCTCTATATTTAACTCTCACAGTTCTACCCTCACTACTTCTGTAGTCTGAGAGTCCACCGTAATGTTTATTATTAGCTGTGTCAGAACTTGATCCATAAAACTCTATGTACTTTGAGCCATTAACTTTCACTATTTTTCCGCTACCTTCATCATGACCTGCAAACATTCCTCCTAACATTACAAAGTCTGCTCCACCACCAAATGCTTTTGCAACATCTCCAGGACATGTGCATCCACCATCAGCAATTATATGCGCACCTAATCCATGAGCTGCATCTGCACATTCAATTACTGCACTTAACTGAGGATAACCAACTCCAGTTTGAATTCTTGTTGTACAAACACTTCCTGGTCCTATACCAACTTTAACAATATCAGCTCCACTTAGTATTAGTTCTTGCGTCATATCAGCGGTTACAACATTTCCTGCTATAATTGTTTTTGTAGGATATTTATCTCTTACTTTTTTAAGGAAACTGCTAAAATGTTCTGAATATCCATTAGCAACATCAATACAAATAAATTTAAAGAAACTAAATTCTTTTAGGATTTTATCTAGATTTTCAAAATCTTCTTTTTTTATTCCAATACTAAGAGCAATATTTATATAATTTTTTTTTAAATTTTTATATTTTGATAATTTTTTAGCATCATGTTGTTTCGTTAAACATGTAATCATTTCGCTAGCTGATAATTTATCTGCCATACCCAGCTCTCCAACACCATCCATATTAGCAGCCATTACAGGTATACCTGACCACTCATTTTTGCTATATTTAAATTTATATGTACGATTTAGATTAACGTCTTTTCGGCTTGATAATGTACTTCTTTTAGGCCTAAATAATACGTCAGAATAATCCAGTTTAAGTTCTTCTTCAATTCTCACGAGTTCGCAAACTATAATTGAATTAATTAATATTCAACTGATAAATTATAAAATATTAAAGTTATTCTCCTTTAAAATATGGAAATATTATTAATTTTTGAATTCAAAGCAATATAATATAAAGAGATTGCAAACAGCGCAGTCCAAAGCATTCCCAAAAGAACGGTAGGACTAGTTTCAGCACTCCAAACATCTAATACTGAGGCACCAAAAATTAAGCCTAAAACATAAATAATTATTGCTATATTTGTTTTATTCATATTATTTTTGATTAGCTTTTTTGAACAATGAAATACCACTATTTATTTTATGCTCATAAGACTCATTAAAACTACCAAGATGCCAGCCTTTTAATCTTGATCTTATTGTTTTTAAATTTTCAATTTTCCATTCATTTGAAGTATTTTCATCTTTCCATTTAATTTTATCTTCATTGCTTCTTCCACATCCATAGCAATATCCGGTTACAGGATCAGTTTTACAAATGCTTATGCAAGGAGAAATTGTCATTTTTTTTAATTTTGCACTATATTTACACTATTATTCTAATTGGACAAATAACTTCAATAATATATAAACCACCATATTAAAACTGGGGCGATGGCGGAATTGGTAGACGCGCTGGTCTTAGGAACCAGTCGAGCAATCGGTGAAGGTTCGAGTCCTTTTCGCCCTACCATATATTTGTATGAAAGTTACAATTGAAAATAAAAAAGGTCTTGGCAAAGATATAAAAGTTATCGTTGATAAAAAGACAATGGACTCATATTTGGAAGAAAGATATGAGGAAGTTAGAAAAAATTATACACTAAAAGGTTTCAGACCAGGGAAAGCTCCAAGGGAAGTGCTTAAAAGACAATTTGGCGAAGCAATCATGGGAGAAGTTTTGGATAAAGTTTTAAAAGATACTTCAACCAAAGCATTGGAAGAAAACAAAATAAGACCAGCTACACAGCCTAAAATAGATTTGAAAAAATATGGAGAAGGTAAAGAATTAGAATATGTAATGTCTGTTACCGAGCTTCCTGAAGTTAATACCAAACAACTTCAAAATATAAAATTTGACGAATATAAGGTGAAAATAGATAAAAAACATACAGAAGAAAGAATAAATCAAATTGCAAAATCACAAAACAATTTCAAAGATGCTGATGCAAACCACAAATCAGTCAACGGAGATCTTGTAGTTTTTGACTATAAAGCAACATCAGGTGGAAAAGATTTTAAAGGAAATGAAGGTAAAAATACTCAGCTTATTATAGGTAAAGATTTATTCATTAAAGGCTTTGATGATCAATTGATTGGAGTTAAGAAAAATCAAACAAAAAAAGTAGAAGTAAAATTACCTGAAAATTTTCCAGAAAAAGATATTGCAAATAAAAATGCAATTTTTGAATGCAATATTACAAATGTAAAAATAAATCATAAAGTTAAACTAGATGATGAGTTTGCGAAAAATTTAGGAGCAAAAGATTTAAATGGTCTAAAAGAATTAATTTCAAAACAAATTAATGACGAATATAAAAATTCTTTGGATTTAATGTCCAAAAGTCAAATTTTAGATCAGTTAAATAAATTTAAAATTGATGCCATTCCTTCAGAACTTATAGATCAAGAAATTCATGTATTATCTCATGGCATGAAGGAAGAAGATGTTAAAAAAAATAAAAAAGATTTAGAAGGTCAAGCAAAAAAAAGAATTAAAACTGGTTTGATTTTAAATGAATTTGGACAGCAAAATAAAATAAAAGTAACAGAACAAGAATTGAACACTGAAATACAAAAACAATTTCAAATGATGCCTGGCCAAGAAAAAATGGTTAAAGAATATTATGAAAAAAATCCTAGCGCCATAGCAAGTTTAAGAGGATCTATTTATGAAGAAAAAATTTTAGCTGAAATTAAAAAACAAGCTAAAGCAACTGTAAAAGAAATAACTAAAGAAGAAGCTGAAAAAATATTAAAAGAAGAGAATAAAAAAGCTATGGAACAGTCTCCAGATAAGAAAGTTGAAATAAAGGATACTAAATCCTCAACAAAACCAAAAAAAACAACACCTACTAAAAAAACAACATCCAATAAAACAAAAAAAGTTAGCAAAAAGTAATCCTAAGTTGTATAAAAGTTAACGATTCGTTTAACATGACAAAAATTGATGAACATATGAACAATTTAATACCAATGGTGGTAGAGCAAACCAGCAGAGGTGAAAGAGCTTTTGATATTTATTCGAGGCTTTTAAAAGAAAGAATTGTTTTTGTAGTTGGGCCAATTAATGATCAAGTAGCATCTTTAGTAACTGCTCAATTATTATTTTTAGAATCTGAGGAGCCTAAAAAAGATGTTTATTTATATATTAATACCCCCGGTGGATTAGTTACTTCTGGTTTGGGAATATATGACACTATGCAATATATCAAACCCGATGTTTCAACATTATGTATTGGTCAAGCAGCAAGCATGGGTTCTTTTTTATTAGCAGCCGGAGCAAAAGGTAAGAGGTTTTCGTTGCCAAACTCTAGAATTATGGTTCATCAGCCTTCTGCTGGTTATCAAGGACAGGTAACCGATATAGAAATTCATGCTAATGAAGTTTTATCTTTGAAAAAAAGACTGAATGAAATTTATTCTAAACATACAGGAAAATCTGTAAATGATATTAAGTCTGCTTTAGAAAGAGATAATTTCATGACGCCTGATGCTGCTAAAGATTTTGGTTTAGTGGATAAAGTAGTATCTAAGAGAGAATAAACATCTACATATAGTCAACTCAACAACCTATACTTGATAATGGATATGCTAATGTAATAATGTAGTCATATTGATTCGATAAAAAAAAATATGAGCACAAATAAAAATATTCTTTACTGTTCTTTTTGTGGCAAAAGCCAACACGAAGTTAAAAAACTAATTGCAGGTCCAACAGTATTCATATGCGATGAGTGTGTTGAACTTTGTATGGATATTATAAGAGAGGAGATCAAAGATAATTTTGTTAAACACCAAGACGGATTACCTTCACCTAAAGAAATCAATAAAGTGCTAGATGATTATGTAATTGGACAAGATCATGCAAAAAAAGTACTGTCGGTTGCAGTATACAATCATTATAAACGGTTAAATTATGAAAATAAGACTTCAAAAAATGTAGAACTATCGAAATCTAATATATTGTTAGTTGGACCTACTGGATGTGGAAAGACTTTATTAGCGCAAACTTTAGCAAAAATTATAGATGTCCCTTTTACTATGGCTGACGCAACAACATTAACAGAAGCAGGATATGTCGGAGAAGATGTAGAAAATATAATTTTAAAATTATTACAAGCTGCAGATTACAATGTTGAGAAAGCTCAAAGGGGAATTGTATATATTGATGAGGTAGATAAAATTAGCAGAAAAACTGAAAATCCATCTATAACAAGAGATGTTTCCGGAGAAGGAGTTCAACAAGCATTATTAAAAATTATGGAAGGAACTATAGCTAGCGTACCTCCGCAAGGAGGAAGAAAACATCCTCAACAAGAATTTTTACAAGTTGACACCACAAACATTTTATTCGTTTGTGGAGGAGCATTTGCTGGATTAGATAAAATAATTTCTCAAAGAGACAAAGGTTCATCAATAGGTTTTGGTGCGAAAGTTAAATCAATTGAAGAAAAGAAAGTAGGTGAGTGGATGAAAGATTTAGAGCCTGAAGATTTATTAAAGTATGGGCTTATTCCAGAATTTGTTGGAAGACTTCCAATAATTGCAACTTTAGAAGATTTAGACGAAAAAGCATTAGTGCAAATTTTATTAGAACCAAAAAATTCTCTAATAAAACAATATCAAGAATTGTTTAAAATAGAAGGAGTAAAATTAACTTTTAAAGATGAATCAGTAAAAGAAATTGCAATAAAAGCTATGTCTAAAAAAACTGGCGCAAGGGGGCTAAGATCAATTTTGGAAAATGTATTGCTAAAAACAATGTTTAATCTACCTGGTCATAATGACATAGAGGAGGTTGTTATTGACATAGGCTCAATAAATGGAATTTCAGAACCAATTATTGTTCACTCAAAAAACAAATCTAAGTCAGATAAGTCAGATAAGTTAGAAAAGACTACTGCAGCATAATATTTAATAAATTTCAATTAACTATTGCAAATTTTTGTATAATATCCATATTTAACAAGTATGAATGTTAAGATGAATTTACCACTGCTTCCTTTAAGGGATATAGTTGTGTTTCCAAAAATGGTTATACCCTTGTTCGTTGGTAGAGATAAATCTATTAATGCTCTAAATGATGTTATGACATCAGAAAAGAAAATTCTACTTGTAACACAAAAAAACTCAGAAATTGATGATCCTAAAAGAAATGATGTTTTTAATTATGGATGTGAAAGCAGAATACTTCAATTATTAAAACTTCCAGATGGGACAGTAAAGGTTTTAGTTGAGGGCGTAAAAAGAGTAAAAATTTTAGATTTTGTAGAAAATGATAAATTTATCAAATGTGATTATGAAATTCAAAAAGATGACATCAATGAAGAAGAAGATTTAAATTCACTAGCTACTATTGCAGTCAGAAGATTAGAAAAACTAACGTCAATAAATAAGAAAGTTTCTTCAGAAACTTTGGACAATATTAAAGATTTAAAAGATCCATCAGCAACAGCTGATCATATAGCTTCACATTTAAATATGACCATTTCTCAAAAACAACAAATTTTTGAAACTTTCAATGTTAAAAAAAGATTAGATTCTGTAATCAAAGTTATGGAAAATGAAACAAGCATAATTGGTGTTGAAAAAAGAATTAGAGGAAGAGTTAAAACTCAAATGGAAAAAACTCAAAGAGAGTATTATTTAAATGAACAGTTAAAAGCTATTCAAAAAGAACTAGGCGAAATTGAAGAAGGAAAAGACGAAAGCACTAATCTAAAAAAATCTATTTTAAAAGCTAAAATGCCAAAAGAAGTTGAAAAAAAGTGTATGTCAGAATTAAAAAAATTAAACAATATGAGTCCAATGTCAGCTGAAGCAACAGTTGTTAGAAATTACTTGGATTGGATGATAGATTTACCATGGTACAGGAAAGATAAAGTTGACATAGATTTAAATAAAGCAATAAAAACTTTAGACGAAGATCACTTTGCGCTAGAAAAAGTTAAAGAAAGAATAATTGAATTTTTAGCTGTTCAAAAAAGAATGGAAAAAATTAAAGGACCAATTCTTTGTTTAATTGGTCCCCCAGGAGTAGGAAAAACTTCTTTGGGTAAATCTATTGCGAGAGCTACGAATAGACAATTCGTAAGAATGTCTTTAGGAGGTGTGAGAGATGAGGCTGAAATAAGAGGTCACAGAAGAACTTACATAGGATCCTTGCCAGGTAAAATAATTCAATTGATGAAAAAAGCAGGAACAAAAAATCCGTTGATTCTTTTAGATGAGATCGACAAAGTTGGAAATGATTATAGAGGTGATCCATCATCAGCTTTATTAGAAGCTCTCGATCCAGAACAGAACACTACATTTAACGACCATTATCTTGAAGTTGATTATGATTTGTCCGACGTTATGTTTGTTACAACTGCCAATACTTTGAATATACTTCCTCCTTTATTAGACAGAATGGAGGTAATTAGAATTCCGGGATATACAGAAGATGAAAAAATTAATATAGCAAATAAATACCTTTTACCAAAACAAGTAAAAAATAATGGAGTAAAAGATAATGAGTTAGATTTGAAAGATGGAACGATAAAAGAAATAATCAGATCTTACACTAGAGAAGCTGGAGTAAGAAATTTAGAAAGAGAAATTTCCAAAATAACAAGAAAGGTAGTAAAAAAAATAGTCAATTGTGAAGAAACTAAAGTTGTACTTAATGCAGATAATATTAATGATTTTTTAGGAGTAAAAAAGTTCAAATATGGAGAGGTTGAGTCTGAAAATAAGATTGGAATCGTAACTGGATTGGCTTGGACCGAATTTGGTGGAGAAATTTTAAAAATTGAAACTGTTAATATGCCTGGCAAAGGTAGAATGCAAATTACAGGTAAATTGGGCGATGTAATGCAAGAGTCAGTTAAAGCAGCAAAATCATTCGTTAGATCAAAAAGCTTGGAGTATGGAATTTTACCACCTATTTTTGAAAAAAAGGATTTTCATATTCATGTACCTGAAGGAGCGACACCTAAAGATGGTCCATCAGCTGGTATAGCTATGGTAACTTCAATTGTATCTTCTATTACAAACATTCCAGTTAACAAAAATATTGCAATGACTGGCGAGGTTACAATTACCGGACAAGTTTTAGCAATTGGAGGTTTAAAAGAAAAACTTTTAGCCGCACATAGGGCTGGTATTAAGCAAATCTTAATACCAAAAGATAATGAAAAAGATTTAACTGACATTCCAGAAAAAGTTAAAAATGATATTAAGATTAGTACAGTTAAACATGCCGACGATGTTTTAAAAATTGCAT
Source organism: uncultured Candidatus Pelagibacter sp. (assembly GCA_964465855.1). GTDB lineage: Bacteria > Pseudomonadota > Alphaproteobacteria > Pelagibacterales > Pelagibacteraceae > Pelagibacter. The sequence goes on from CAYXLK010000006.1 coordinate 12,320, forward strand.
TGACAAAAGAATTAAAAAAAGTTGAATGGGTTGAAGTTCAAGATATAACTGAGACGAAAAAAGAAGACGATTCAAAGAAAATACTTACAAATTAATTGTTTATAACAATTTACATTAGCTCAAGCTTGATGTAAAAAGTTTTAGTTTTTGGGGCGGTTAGCTCAGCTGGTAGAGCATCTCGTTTACACCGAGGGGGCCAAAGGTTCGAGTCCTTTACTGCCCACCAAAATGGGGGTGTAGCTCAGTTGGTTAGAGCGCCTGCCTGTCACGCAGGAGGCCGAGGGTTCGAGTCCCTTCACTCCCGCCATTTATTATATTGGATATTCTGTGACCTATCTTCTTCTTTTATTATTACAAAACTGATATATACGAATAGTAATGTTGTTTGACTTTTTAAATGATTATTTATCAATAATTGTATTTTTGGCTATAGCTTTAATTTTAAGTATCGGTTTTATTTTTGTTAATTTTGTTTTTTCACCAAAAAAGCCTGATCCTGAAAAATTATCTACTTATGAATGTGGATTTGAAGCATTCAACGATTCAAGAATTGAATTTGATGTTAGGTTCTATTTAGTTGCAATTTTGTTTATTATATTTGATCTTGAAATAGCATTTCTTTTTCCTTGGGCGATCTCTTTGGGTAAAATAGGTTTATTTGGATTTATCTCAATGATGATATTTTTATTTATACTCACCATCGGGTTTATATACGAATGGAAAAAAGGCGCCTTAGATTGGGAATAAAAAATGAACTCTGCGGAAAAACAAAAACAAATTCCTGATGAATTTAAAGTGTTAGCAAAAGACTTTAGTGAAAAAGGTTTTATAACTACCTCATTTGATAATTTAATAAATTGGGCAAGAACAGGATCTCTACATTGGATGACTTTTGGTTTAGCTTGTTGTGCTGTAGAAATGATGCATGCATCGATGCCAAGATATGATCTAGAAAGATTTGGAACAGCCCCAAGAGCATCGCCACGTCAGTCTGATGTCATGATTGTTGCAGGAACACTTACAAATAAAATGGCTCCAGCTTTAAGAAAAGTTTACGATCAAATGCCTGAACCTAGGTACGTTATATCCATGGGCAGTTGTGCCAATGGGGGAGGTTATTATCATTATTCTTATTCAGTAGTAAGAGGTTGTGATAGAATTGTTCCTGTTGATGTTTATGTGCCTGGTTGTCCACCTTCAGCTGAAGCATTGTTGTATGGAATAATGCAATTACAAAAAAAAATAAGAAATAACGGTTCAATAGAAAGATAATTAAATGAGCAATCTTGCTGATTTGGAAAAAAAAATTAACTCTGAACTTGTAACTAAAATTAAATTTAGTGAAATTAAACATCATCAACTATATCTAAATATAGATTGTAATGATTTAATTGATGTTTTGGTTTTTTTAAAAAATAATTCTTCAACAAAATTTAGACAGTTGGTTGATATAACAGCTGTGGATTATCCTGAAGAAAATGAAAGATTCAAAATAGTTTATTTGTTACTTAGTCACGAATTTAACAGTAGAATTATCATAAGTTATTCAATTAATGAAAATGAAGTAATTCCATCAATAACAGAAATTTTTCCATCTGCAAATTGGATGGAGAGAGAGATCTTTGATATGTATGGTATTAAAATTAAAGATCATCCAGATCTGAGAAGAATACTCACTGATTATAATTTTGATGGTTATCCTCTTAGAAAAGATTTTCCTTTAACAGGACATAATGAGGTTCGCTACAGTGAGGATGAAAAAAAAGTTGTTTATGAGCCAGTAAAGCTTGAACAGAATTATAGAAATTTTGACTATGAAAGTCCTTGGGAAGGAACAAAGTATATTAAAGAGATAAATAAGAAAAATGACTAAAGAGAAAAAAACATTAAATCTTAATTTTGGGCCTCAACATCCAGCGGCTCATGGTGTCTTAAGATTAATTTTAGAACTGGATGGAGAAGTTGTTGAAAAAGCTGATCCTCATATTGGACTATTGCATAGAGGAACAGAAAAACTCATTGAGCATAAAACTTATACCCAAGCAGTACCTTATTTTGATCGACTTGATTATGTTGCGCCAATGAATCAAGAACATGCGTTTGCTTTGGCTATTGAAAAAATATTAAACTTGGAAGTACCAATTAGAGGACAATTCATTAGAGTTATGTTTTGTGAAATAGGAAGAATACTAAGTCATATTTTAAATGTTACAACTCAAGCAATGGATGTAGGCGCTTTAACACCTACATTATGGGGTTTTGAAGAGAGAGAAAAATTAATGGGATTCTATGAAAGAGTTTCAGGCTCAAGGTTGCACGCAAATTATTTTAGACCTGGAGGAGTACATCAAGATTTGCCAAGAGGTTTACTTGAAGATATAACAGAATTTTGTGAGAATTTTCCAAAGATAATTGATGATTTAGAAACTTTATTAACTGATAACAGAATTTTTAAGCAAAGAAACGTAGATATAGGAATTGTATCAAAACAAGACGCCCTTGATTATTCATTTTCAGGAGTCATGCTAAGAGGATCTGGTGTTGCCTGGGATTTAAGAAAATCTCAACCTTATGATTGCTATAAACAATTAGATTTTAAAATTCCAATTGGAAGAAATGGAGATTGTTACGATAGATATTTATGTCGAATTGAAGAAATGAGAGAAAGTGTAAATATAATAAACCAATGTCTTGTCAAAATTCCAAAAGGACCAGTAAAAACTCAAAATACAAAAGTAGCACCGCCTCCAAAAAAAGAATTAAAAAATTCAATGGAAGCGTTAATCCATCATTTTAAACTATTCACTGAAGGATATAGGGTAGATAAAGACGAAATATACACTTCTGTTGAGGCGCCAAAAGGTGAATTTGGGGTATATTTAATTTCTGATGGATCAAACAAACCTTATAAATGTAAAATAAAAGCGCCAGGTTTTTCGCATTTACAGGCAATGGATTATTTAATTAAAGGTCATATGTTGGCTGACGTCCCAGCGGTATTAGGATCAATGGATATAGTATTTGGAGAAGTTGATCGATGAGTATAAAAAAAATTTCGAAAGAGCAGCCTGCAACTTTTGAGTTTAATGAGAAAAATATGGAAACTGCAAAAAAAGCTATTGCAAATTATCCAGAAGACAAACAACAAAGTGCAGTTATGGCTCTTTTATATATCGCACAAAAACAAAATAACAATTGGATACCTCTATCAGCAATGAAATACATAGCAAAACTACTTAAGATGCCTTACATAAAAGTTTATGAAGTAGCTACATTTTATACAATGTATAATCTAGCTCCTGTTGGAAAATATTTCTTTCAAGTTTGCACAACCACACCATGTATGATTAGAGGAGCTTATAAACTTGTTGATGTTTGTAAAAAGAAAATTTCTGAAAATGAAAATGAAATTTCAAAAGATGAAAAATTATCTTGGGTGGAAGTAGAGTGTTTAGGCGCATGCGTGAATGCACCTATGGTGCAGATTAATAATGATTATTTTGAAGACTTAGATGAAAAAAAATTAGAAAAAATAATAGAAACAATTAAAAAAGATCAAATAATTGAACCTGGTTCCTATAAAGGAAGAAAAAGTGCAGAACCAGAAAATAACAGAAGTGCATTATTGGGTAGTAAAAATGCTTGAAGATAAAGATAGAATTTTTCAAAATTTATATAATGATCAAGGTTCAGATCTAACTTCAGCTAAAAAAAGAGGAGACTGGAATAATACTAAAGACATCTGTGAAAAAGGAAGAGATTGGATAATTAATGAAATAAAAGAATCACAACTCCGAGGAAGAGGAGGAGCTGGTTTTCCAACAGGATTAAAATGGTCATTTACCCCCAAAGAAGTTGGATCTCGACCGCATTATTTGGTTATTAATGCAGATGAGTCAGAACCTGGAACATGTAAAGATAGAGATATTTTAAGATTTGAGCCACACAAACTAATTGAAGGCTGTTTAATTTCTTCATACGCTGTTAATGCACATGTGTGTTATATTTATATAAGAGGTGAATACATAAGTGAAGGTTCTAAATTACAAAAAGCAATTGATGAATCTTATAAGGATGGATTAATCGGAAAAAATTCTTCAAGCACAGGGTGGGATTTAGATATTTACATACATTATGGCGCAGGTGCATATATTTGTGGTGAGGAAACAGCATTATTAGAAAGTATTGAAGGCAAAAAAGGCCAACCAAGACTCAAACCTCCTTTCCCTGCTCTTATTGGTTTGTATGGATGTCCAACAATAATAAATAATGTTGAAACAATTTCAGTTGTACCAACAATATTAAGAAAAGGCGCTAAATGGTTCTCATCATTGGGAAGAGAAAAAAATACTGGAACTAAAATTTATTGTATTTCAGGAAATGTAAATAACCCTTGTAATGTTGAGGAAGAAATGGGTGTTCCTTTAAAAGATTTAATAGAAAAACATGCTGGTGGTGTTATTGGCGGTTGGGAAAATCTTAAAGCTGTAATACCAGGCGGATCATCAATGCCTTTATTACCGAAACATATATGTGATAACATTAAGATGGATTTTGATGCATGTGTGGAAAATAAAACAGGATTAGGAACTGCAGGAATAGTTGTAATAAATAACGATCAAGACATTATTAAATGCATGACAAGAATTGCAAGGTTTTATAAACATGAAAGCTGTGGTCAATGTACTCCATGTAGAGAAGGATCTGGTTGGATGTGGAGGATGTTAGAAAGAATGTCAAAAGGCGAGTCATCAAGAGAAGAAGTTGACATGCTGATGGATGTCACAAAACAAATTGAAGGCCACACCATTTGTGCATTCGGAGAAGGATCTGCTTGGCCTGTTCAAGGCTTACTAAGACATTTTAAAAAAGAAATTGAAGAAAGAAATAATTTTAATCCTTTAATAAATACTGGTAAAAAAAATCCATATTTAGTAGATCAACATTTGTTAGAAAAAGAAAATGTTTAAATTAAAAGTTAACGATAAAGAAATTGAAGTAGAAGAAGGTCTTACAGTTCTTCAAGCTTGTGAACAAGTAGGATTTGAAATTCCTAGATTCTGCTATCATGAGAAATTATCAATAGCAGGAAACTGTAGAATGTGTTTAGTTGAAATTGAAAAATCTCCAAAACCTGTGGCATCTTGCGCAATGCCAGCAACAGAAGGTATGAACATTAAAACAAATACTAGTTTAGTTGAAAAAGCAAGAAAAGGTGTGATGGAATTTTTATTAGTAAACCATCCATTAGATTGCCCAGTATGTGATCAAGGAGGAGAATGTGATTTACAAGATCAATCAATGTTTTATGGAGTTGACAAGTCTAGATTTAGAGAGAATAAAAGACATGTTCCCGAGAAATATATGGGTCCTTTAATTAAAACTCAAATGACAAGATGTATACATTGTACAAGATGTATAAGGTTTGCAACAGAGGTTGCTGGTGTGCCTGAACTAGGTGCAATCGGCAGAGGTGAAAACATGCAAATCACTACATATTTAGAAAAATCTATGGAGTCAGAATTGTCTGCTAACATAATTGACCTTTGCCCTGTTGGAGCACTTACATCAAAACCATATGTTTTTGAAGCGAGACCATGGGAATTAAAAAAAACAGAGTCTATAGATGTAATGGATGCTGTAGGATCAAATATAAGAGTTGATACATATGGTTGGGAAGTAAAAAGAATACTTCCAAGAATAAATGAAGATATTAATGAGGAATGGATTTCAGATAAAACAAGATATGCATGTGATGGATTGAAAAACCAAAGATTAGATACACCATTTATCAAAGATGGAAATAAATTTAATAAAATTTCATGGAAAAAAGCATATGAAATTTTGAAATCAAAATTAGAAAATATAAGCTCAGATAAAATTGGTTGTTTTACAGGTGATTTAACAAATATGGAAACTGCTTATGCTGCTAAAGAATTGTTTAGTAAAGTATTTAAATCAAATCTTATCGAATCTAGATCTGATAGTTACTATGTAAATTTTTCAGAAAAGCAAAACTATACATTTAATTCTAATATATCAGGCATTGAAGATTCAGACTTAATATTAATGATTGGTTGTAATCCAAGACTTGAAGCCACTATATTAAATAGTAGAATAAGAAAATCATATTTGAAATCTAAATTACCAATTTATTCAACAAATGATGTTGGCGACCAAACATACCCTTATAAAATATTAGATAATTCAACAAATTTAATAAAAAATATTATTGAAGGTAAAAATGAATTATCAGAAAAAATAATTAAATCATCAAAACCTATAATAATTATTGGCCAATCAGTATTAAAATTAAAATCTGGTCAATATATATTTGAGGAATTAAAAAAATTTTTAAGCAAAAACAATAAAATTAGCAATGAATGGAACTCATTGAATATTTTATCACAAGATGCATCAACAGTAGGATCATATGACCTGACTATATTTAGTTCGAATAATGGCAGGAACATTTTATTAGAAAAATTAAAAGAAAATTCTATAGATTTATTGTTTTTACTGGGTCAAGACAAATTAAATATAGAAAAAAAAGGTGTATTTGTTGTTTATATTGGTTCACATGGAGATGAAGGAGCCAAAAATTCAGATTTGATCTTACCTGGATCTGCTTTTACTGAGCAAGATGGTTATTATACAAATTTGGAAGGCAAACTTCAAAAAGCTTTCAAAGCTTCTTATCCAACTGAACTAGCTAAAGAAGATTGGTTAATAATAAATGAAATAGCCAACTTGGTTCGCGACAAAAATTTATTCAAAGGCAGAGATGATCTTGTTGATAGTATGTTCAATTTTTTAAAACAAGAAAGTAAAGAAGAATTTATTAAAACTGATTATGTTTTTGAAAATGAAAAAATATTAATTAATGATATTGACTACTATTTTTCAAATGTAATATCAAAAAACTCAAAAACCATGTCAGAATGCAGATCTCTGCGTTCTAACTTTGAAAAAACAGGAACTGATGGTTAATTATGAATAGTTTATACATATTGTTTGATGAAATTTATAAGATATTGTTTTTATTAATTCCTGTCCTAGTTACAGTAGCCATGATAGTTTGGCTTGATAGAAGGGTTTGGGCATTTGTACAAAAAAGAAGAGGCCCAAATGTTGTAGGGCCATTCGGTTTACTTCAATCTATAGCAGATGCATTAAAGTATGTTTTTAAAGAAATTATAATTCCTGCCAGTTCAAATAAAGTAATCTTTATTATTGCTCCAATTATTACAATGACATTGGCATTAATAGCATGGGCAGTAATACCGTTTAGTGAAAATTTGGTATTAGCTGATATTAATGTTGGAATATTGTACTTATTTGCCGTTTCATCGCTAGGAGTTTACGGAATAATTATGGGAGGATGGGCATCAAATTCAAAATATCCTTTCCTTGGAGCAATTAGATCAGCTGCACAAATGGTATCTTATGAAGTGTCAATAGGAGTTATTATTATCAATGTTTTGCTGTGTGTAGGCTCTTTAAATTTAAATGACATTGTTATAGCTCAAAAAAATGTGTGGTTCGTATTACCCCTTTTTCCGATGTTTGTTATATTTTTTATTTCTGCTTTAGCGGAAACAAATAGACCTCCTTTTGATTTACCTGAAGCTGATGCAGAGCTCGTAGCTGGGTACCAAACAGAATATTCAGGAATGATGTATGCAATGTTTTGGTTAGGTGAATATGCAAATATTTTATTAATGTGTGCAATGGGATCTGTATTATTTTTAGGTGGGTGGCTTCCACCAATGGATATCCAGATATTTTCATTTATTCCAGCACCTTTCTGGTTGATTTTTAAGATATTATTTTTATTCATATTATTTGCTTTAGTGAAGGCAATAGTACCAAGGTATAGATATGATCAATTAATGAAATTAGGTTGGAAAATATTTTTACCTTTATCATTAATTTGGGTTGTTTTAACAGCAGCATATTTACTTTATTTTGATTTATTACCGACACAAATATGAAAATAAGAAGATTATTAAAAACTATATTTATGGTGGACTTTATAACAGGTCTATTAATTGCAATTAGAGAAATTTTTAAGTCAAAAAAAACAATTAATTATCCATTCGAAAAAGGACAAGTTAGTCCACGCGCGCGAGGAGAGCATGCTTTAAGAAGATATCCAAATGGCGAAGAAAGATGTATTGCGTGTAAACTTTGTGAGGCAGTATGCCCAGCACAAGCAATCACAATAGAGTCTGCTGAAAGAGAAGACGGAAGCAGAAAAACAACTAAATATGATATTGATATGTTAAAATGTATTTATTGTGGATTATGTGAAGAAGCATGTCCAGTAGATGCAATTGTTCAAGGTCCTAATTTTGAGTTTGCAACTGAAACAAGAGAAGAACTTTACTACAATAAAAAAAAACTTTTAGAAAATGGAGATAGGTGGGAGAATATACTTGCTGCTAATATAAAAGCAGACAACCCTTATAGATAATAATGATAGCACACGCTGTATTCTTTTATTTATTTTCATTTATTGCAATTATTTCTGCAATTATGCTTACAGTATCAAGAAACACAGTTCATTCAGTTTTCTTTTTAATACTAGATTTTATAAGTATTTCTTGTCTTTTTATTATGATTGGAGCTGAGTTCTTGGGAATGATTATGTTAATTGTTTATGTGGGTGCAGTTGCAGTTTTATTTTTATTTGTAGTTATGATGTTAAACGTATCACAACAAAAAAATCAATGGTTTACATCTTCCAAAAGCAGTTCTCATATTCCTGTCGGATTGTTAATTAGTTTAATCATTTTTTTTGAATTAATAATTGTAGTAGGTGGATGGAAATATAAGCCTGATTTATTAAACTCTTCCACAATCATTATTTCAGAAACAACCACAAACACACATTCTTTGGGCAATGTATTATATACCGATTATATTCACTTATTTCAGCTTTCTGGCATGATTTTATTAGTCGCCATGATTGGTGCTATAGTCTTAACTTTTAGAGAGAGATCAGGATTAAAAAGACAAAGTTATTTCAAACAAATTTCAAGAGAAAGAGAAGATGGTGTCGAAGTTGTTGATGTTGAAAACAATAAAGGAGTAAAGATTGATGTTTGAAATTGGATTAGGACACTATCTAACTCTTGGTGCAATAATTTTTACCATTGGTTTAATTGGAATTTTTCTAAACAGAAAAAATGTAATAGTTCTATTGATGAGTATAGAGCTAATATTGCTAGCGGTTAATATTAATTTAGTTTCATTTTCAATATTTACAAATGATTTAGTTGGTCAAATATTCGCTCTATTTATTCTAACTGTGGCTGCTGCTGAAGCAGCTATAGGATTAGCAATTATTGTGGTTTATTTCAGAAATGCCGGAACTATTAGAGTTGAGGAGATTGGAAAATTAAAAGGATAACATGGAAAAATTTATAATTTTTTTACCATTAGCAGCAGCAATCATTTCTGGATTTTTTGGAAAAATAATTGGTAATAGATCTTCTCAAATAATTACAAGTTTATTTGTATCTTTATCTGCTTTGATATCAATTTATATATTTTACGATGTAATAAATAATGGTTACATAAACAATGTTGTAATTGCTAAATGGATAAGTTCCGGACAACTTGATGTAAATTGGTCTATTAAAATTGATCAATTATCAGCAGTTATGTTAGTAGTTGTAACTTTAGTTTCTTCAATAGTTCATATTTATTCAATAGGCTACATGTCTAATGATCCACATCAGCCAAGATTCATGTCTTACTTATCATTATTTACATTTGCGATGCTGGTTTTAGTTACATCAGATAATTTTCTACAGTTATTTTTTGGATGGGAAGGTGTTGGACTTTGTTCTTATTTTTTAATTGGCTTTTGGTTTAAAAAACCAACTGCAAACGCCGCAGCTATTAAAGCATTTATAGTAAATAGAGTAGGAGATTTTGGTTTTGCATTAGGAATTTTTTTAGTTTTTTATGTTTTTGGAACAGTTGATTATGAAGAAGTATTTAGCCAAGTATTTGTATATTCAGACAATAAATTAAATTTTTTAGGTATTGAACTTAATGCAATAAACTTAATTTGTTTTTTATTGTTTATTGGAGCCATGGGCAAATCAGCTCAAATTTTTTTACATACCTGGCTACCAGATGCAATGGAGGGGCCCACTCCAGTTTCGGCATTAATTCATGCAGCAACAATGGTAACTGCTGGTGTATTTCTAGTTGTAAGATGCTCACCTATTTATGAATATTCACCTATTATATTGAATTTTATAACAATTATAGGAATGGCAACAGCCTTGTTTGCTGCAACAGTTGCATTAGTTCAAAACGACATTAAAAAAATAATTGCATACTCTACTTGTAGTCAATTGGGCTATATGTTTTTTGCAACTGGTGTAGGAGCTTATAATGTTGCAATGTTTCACTTATTTACTCACGCTTTTTTTAAAGCTCTTTTGTTTTTAGGTTCTGGTTCAGTAATTCACTCATTTCATAATGAACAAAACATAAATAAAATGGGCGGTGTTTACAAACATCTTCCCTATACTTATGTTTTGATGATTATAGGAACATTGGCTTTAACTGGTTTTCCATTCTTATCCGGGTTTTATTCAAAAGATTTAATTATAGAATTTGCTTATTTAAAAGGAAATACAGTTGGTTATTACGCATGTGCAATAGGAATATTTACTGCTGTTTTAACCTCAATTTATTCATGGAGATTAATTTTTAAAACTTTTCATGGTGAATACAACAACAAAAATCAACCAATATCTAGCATGCATGAGTCGCCAATGGTTATGTTGCTTCCGTTAATAATTTTAGCAGTTGGTTCAATATTAGCTGGATTTATTTTCAAAGATTTATTTATGGAACAAGGCTCTTTCATTGATTTTTGGCAAGGTTCAATTTTCTTTCTAGAACCGTTGACAATAGATCATCCACCAAAAGAAATTGTATTTTTAACACCTATATTGGTAACTATTTCTATTCCATTTAGTTATTATATATTTTTAAAAAATAAATCATTTACAGTTAATTTGGTAAATGAAAACAAACCCTTTTATCTTTTTCTAAAAAATAAATGGTATTTTGATGAGTTGTACGATGTATTATTTGTAAAATCTTCCAAGTTTCTTGGAAAATATTTATGGAAGAAAATAGATGGATTAGTAATTGATAGGTTTGGTCCTGATGGTTTATCAAGTTTATTCAAATATTTTTCTATTAAAGCTGTAAAATTTCAAAGTGGGTTTATCTATCAATATGCATTTATAATGCTGATTGGATTTTCACTTATACTAACAATAGTTATTATTAAATAATGAACTTTCCTATATTATCTTCTTTAATTCTTCTTCCGGCAATTGGAGCTTTATTTATATTATTTGGCAGATCATCTTCAAATTATAACGGGGCTAAATATATTTCATTATTTATTTCTTTGGCTAATTTTGTTCTATCAATTTATCTTTGGTTCTTATTTGATAGCACTAATTCAAGTTTTCAGTTTGTAGAAGAGAAAATTTGGCTACAAGGGTTTATTAATTATAAAGTTGGTATAGATGGCATCTCAATATTATTTATTGTTCTAACAACATTTATTACTCCTTTATGTATTATTTCTGTAAATTCTACTATCAAAAATAAACTTAAACATTTTCTTGTCACCATTCTATTTATGGAAACAATGATGATTGGAGTTTTTTGTTCACTTGATTTAGTTATTTTTTACTTATTTTTTGAAGCTGGCTTAATACCAATGTTTTTAATTATTGGAATATGGGGAGGAGAGAGAAGAGTTTATTCTGCTTTTAAATTCTTCTTATACACATTACTAGGTTCAGTCTTGATGTTAGTTGCAATTATTTCTATATATTGGATTACAGGAACAACTGATGTAATTGAATTATATCAATTAGGCATAGATGCAAAGTATCAAAATTTACTTTGGTTAGCATTCTTCAGCTCGTTCGCTGTAAAAACTCCAATGTGGCCAGTACACACCTGGCTTCCAGATGCACACGTAGAAGCTCCTACAGCTGGATCTGTGTTACTTGCAGCGATATTATTAAAAATGGCGGGTTATGGATTTATAAGATTTTCTATTGGATTATTTCCAATTGCATCGGAGCATTTTGTTCCTTTAATTTTTACCTTAAGTTTAATTGCGATAATTTACACATCTTTCGTAGCATTAATGCAGGAAGATATGAAAAAACTTATTGCGTATTCTTCAGTAGCTCATATGGGCTTTGTTACTATGGGCATATTTACAATGACGCCGCAAGGAATTGAAGGAAGTATATTTCAAATGATTAGTCATGGAATAATTTCTGCAGCACTATTTTTATGTGTGGGAGTTGTTTATGAAAGAATGCACACAAGAGAAATTAATAAATATGGTGGTATAGTTTCAGTAATGCCAAGATATGCTGTTGTATTTATGATATTTACTCTTGGAGCACTTGGTTTACCGGGTACAACTGGTTTTATAGGCGAATTTTTAATATTATTGGGAACTTTTAAAGTTAATTTTACAGTTGCTACAATTGCAAGTTTAGGCGTAATTTTAGGAGCCGCTTATATGCTTTGGCTTTATAGAAGGATAGTTTTTGGTGAAATAACTAATACAGAAGTAAAAAAACTTGTAGATTTGAATAAATCTGAAATGATTATTTTAACAGCATTAGCTTTCGTATCAATTATGTTTGGTTTTTATCCAGACCCATTATTAAGTACAACATCAGCTTCAGTTGAAGGTTTGATTGAGTTATTTAACACGAATATAAAAATATATACAGCAAGCAATTTATGATGAACTTAGATTTAATCTTTCCTGAAATTTATTTAGCACTCTCCATAATGTTTTTATTAATGATTGGTGTGTTTAAAAAAGATAGTGAGAATTTAGTCTACAATCTGTCAATAATAACATTAATAGTATTATTAGCATTAGTTATTAATTTATTTTCAATTAATGAGACATTTGTTTTTAACGAAAGTTATAAAATTGATACTCTATCTTCATTTATGAAGGCATTAACAATTGTTTCAGCAATTTTTGTTATGATTTCTTCGTTTATTTATCTGAAAACATTAAAAATTTTAAAAGTTGAATATTCAATATTAATTTTAAGTTCAATTCTTGGAATGATGGTAATGATTAGTTCGAATGATTTAATTGTTTTTTATTTAGGTTTAGAACTTCAATCTTTAGCTTTATATGTTCTTGCATCATTTGATAGAGATAATATCCTATCATCGGAGTCCGGTTTAAAATATTTTGTATTAAGCGCACTATCATCAGGTTTATTGCTTTATGGTTGCTCACTTGTATATGGTTTTTCCAATTCTACCAATTTTACATATATAGCTAATTCATCTTTAAATATGGAATATGGTATTATATTTGGACTTGTATTTATTATAGTTGGTTTAGCTTTTAAAATTTCTGCTGTTCCTTTTCACATGTGGGCCCCAGATGTTTATGAAGGTTCACCAACAGCTGTTACGTTGTTTTTTGCAGCTTTACCTAAAGTAGCTGCTTTAACAGTTTTTATAAGATTTTTATATACGCCGTTTGTTAATTTAATTGATCAGTGGCAGACAATACTTGTATTTATATCAATTGCTTCAATGCTATTTGGTGCAATCGCCGCAATTGGGCAGATAAATTTAAAAAGACTTATTGCATATAGTTCTATTGGACATATGGGTTATGCGCTTGCTGGTTTAGCCTCAGGAACTAACCAAGGAATTCAAAGTTCAGTAACTTACATAACAATTTATTTAATTATGACGTTGGCTTTTTTTTCATGTTTATTTATGCTTAGAAAAAAAAATGTATTTTATGAAAAAATAGAGGACTTATCTGGTCTATCTAATAATCATCCAATTCTTTCAATAGCTCTATTAATTATTTTATTCTCGCTTGCGGGAATACCTCCACTTGCTGGTTTCTTTGCTAAATTTTATATTTTTATGGCTGTAATAGAGCAGTCAATGTATTTTTTAGCAATAGTAGGCCTTTTATCAACTGTAGTTGCTGCATTTTATTATTTAAGACTAATAAAAATAATTTATTTTGATAAGCCTCAAGAGAAATTTGAAATAGATCATAATTTTGGTTTAAAAATTACTCTAGCTATTACAACCGGGATTTTAGCACTTTATTTTATATATCCTGGAATTTTAAGTGAGATAGTTTCCAAGATTATTATAATCTAATGAAATTTAAAAAATATTTGTTTAAATCAGTAAAAAGCACAAACGATATTGCAATTAAAAAAATTAAAGAAGGTATTCCTTTAGGATTAATTATTGCAAAAAAACAAACCAAAGGAAGAGGAAGATATGGTAATAAGTGGATTTATTTAAAGAATAACTTATTTATGTCTGTGTTCTTTAACCTAAGTAATAATATTAATTTGAGAAAATTAACTTCTATAAGCTGTAAAATAGTAAAAAAGTCGTTATTAAAATTATTAAATAAAAAAATTACTATAAAAAAACCGAATGATTTATTAATCAATAAAAAAAAAGTATGTGGAATTTTGCAAGAAACAGTTTTTTTTAAAAATAAAAAATTTGCAATTATTGGTATAGGAATAAATATTGATAGAAGTCCTGCTATTGGTAATTATCCTACTACATATTTAAATTTTTTTTCGAAGAAAAAAATTACTAGTTTTAAAATTTATAATGAAATAAAGAAGAATTTTGAAATTTATTTAAATAAATAATTATGAAAATTATAGGTGATATTGGAAACACAGAAGTAAAAATTTGTTTGGTTGATAACAAATTTAAAATTAAAAAAAAAATATTTGTTAAAACTAATGAAATAAATCAATCTAATCTTAAAAAGAATCTTAAATTTTTACTAAAATATAAAAATAATTTAGAAAGCATTGTTTTCAGTAGCGTGGCACCTAAAATATATAAAAAATTTTCAATTTTTTTTAAATCCAATCTAAATAAAAAAATTATAGAAATTAAAAATTTTAACCTAAATAAATTAATTGATATCAGAGTAAATAAAAATCAAGTTGGATCTGACAGACTAGCAAACTCAATTGCAGCAACAGACTCTAGAAATAATTATATTATTATTGATTTTGGAACTGCTACAACTTTTGATGTTTTAATTAAGAAAAAATACTTGGGTGGTATAATTTCACCAGGAATCAAACTGTCACTAAATACTTTAACATCAAGCGCATCTTTAATACCTGAAATTAATTTAAAAAAAATATCAAATGTTATCGGTAAAAATACTCTTGATGCTGTAAGGTCAGGTTTCTTTTGGGGGTATGCTGGATTAATTGACAATATGATTAAATTAATTAAAAGACAGACTAAATCAGCATTTAAAATTATTCTAACTGGTGGCCTTGCAGAATTATATAAAAACTCAATTAATACTAAATGTAAAGTAGATAAAGATTTAACAATTAAAGGAATTATTAAAATTACAAAAAATTTTATTTAGATATGAAAGAAGAGTTATTATTTTGCCCACTTGGAGGTTCAGGAGAAATAGGGATGAACCTCAATCTATATGCTTACGGCAAACCTGATAATCAAAAATGGATAATTGTAGACGTTGGTGTAACTTTTGCCGATGATAGTGTGCCTGGAATTGATTTAATCTATCCCGATCCTGGTTTTATAGTTGATAAAAAAGATGATGTTTTAGGAATTGTTTTAACTCATGCTCACGAAGATCACATAGGTGCCATAGCTCATGTTTGGCCTAAAATAAAATGTAATATTTACGCTACACCTTTTACTTCAGTGTTAGTTAGAGAAAAATTCAAAGAAAAAAAAATTGATATAAGTGCTCATTTAAAATTAGTTGAATTAAATGGCAGTCTTGATTTAGATCCTTTTAAGATTGAATTTGTGACTTTAACTCATTCTATACTTGAGCCAAATGGTTTAAAAATAAATACGCCAGGAGGAACAATTCTTCATACTGGAGATTGGAAGTGTGACCCAAACCCATTAATTGGAAATAAGATTGATGAACAAAAATTAAAAAAAATTGGTGATGAGGGAGTTCTTGCAATGATCTGTGATTCAACGAATGTATTTAACGTAGGTAGAGCTGGGTCCGAATTGGATGTTAGAAAAAATATGCTTAACTTAATTCAAAGATTAAAAAAAAGAATTATTGTTACATCATTTGCGTCCAATGTAGCAAGAATGGAGAGCGTTTTTTACTGTGCTGAAAAAATAGGAAGACAAATTTCTCTTGTAGGAAGATCTATGCACAGAATCTTTAAAGCAGCAAGAGAGTGTGGATATTTAAAAAATGTTATTGAACCAATTGATTCTCGAAATGCGAAAAATATTGGGAGAGATAAAATAATATATTTATGCACTGGTAGCCAAGGTGAACCAATGGGCGCGATGACAAGAATCGCTAATTATATTCATCCAGATGTATATATAGAAAAAGGCGATGCAGTTATATTTTCTTCTAAAATAATACCAGGAAATGAAAAGAAATTGTATAAATTACATAATCAGCTTGTTAAAGAAGGTGTAGAGGTAATTTCTGAAGAAAATGAATTTATCCACGTTTCCGGACATCCAAATAGAGAAGATCTAAGAGATATGTATAATTGGGTAAGACCTAAATCAATAATTCCAGTTCATGGTGAACATAGACATATGTTCGAACACATAATATTTGCTAAAGAAATGCAAGTACCATATCCAGTAGAAGTAGAAAACGGTGATATAGTTAAATTATTTCCAGGAGATAAACCTGAAGTTTATGATAAAGCACCAAGCGGCAGACTTTATGTCGATGGAAATATAGCTGTTGAAGAAGATTCAAGGTCTATAAAAGAAAGAAGAAATATTTCAGCGAACGGTATTCTCGATGTTGCCATTCTAGTTACTCCTAAAGGAAACATTCACAATAAACCAATACTTAATTATAGCGGTTTACCCATTGATAATGACGAAGATTATAAATATGAATTAGAAAATATAATAGAAAAAACTGCTAAAACTTTTTCGTTAAATAATCAAAATCAAAAAGATAATATAATTGAAGCAATCAAGATATCATGTAGGAAAATAACCAAAGAGATAACTGGAAAAAAACCTCTTACGAGCATTAAATTAATAAGGATTTAAATAAGAAATTTTTTAATGTAATTTAAACTATGTATTTTTCAAAATCATTAATACCAATTCTTAAAAATAACCCTACAGAGGCAAAAATTAAATCACACCAATTAATGTTAAGAACAGGAATGATAAAACAATCTTCAGCGGGAATTTATTCATGGCTTCCTTTAGGTTTTAAGGTAATGAAAAAAATCGAACAAATTGTAAGAGAAGAGCAAAACAACGTTGGTGTTCAAGAGATATTAATGCCAACAATACAGTCCAGCGAAATTTGGAAAGAAAGTGGAAGATACGACGATTATGGAGAAGAAATGTTAAGAATAAAAGATCGTCAAAATAGAGAGATGTTATATGGACCAACAAATGAAGAGCTAGTTACTGAAATATTTAGATCATCAGTCAAGTCTTACAAATCATTGCCACAATTATTATATCATATTCAATGGAAATTTAGAGATGAGTTAAGACCTAGATTTGGAATTATGAGATGCAGAGAATTTTATATGAAAGATGCATATTCTTTTGATATTTCTGATGATGGAGCTCTTTACTCTTACAATAAATTTTTCCTTTCTTATTTAAATACTTTTAAACGAATGGAACTTTCGGCAATGCCTATGGCAGCAGACACTGGTCCAATAGGTGGAAATCTATCACATGAATTTATAATTTTAGCAGATACCGGTGAAAGCAAAATATTTACAGATAAAAGAATTTTTGACGTTGATAGTTCGAGTACTCTTATTAATAAAAAATCTCTTAGTAAGCTAAGAAGCGATTTTGAAAAATATTATTCAGTGACAGATGAAAAATTTAATAAAGATGAATTTGAAAAAAATGTTCCTGAAGACTGTAGACTACAAACTAAAGGCATTGAAGTTGGTCATATTTTTTATTTTGGTGATAAATACTCAAAGCCAATGAATGCTAGCGTAGATTATAATGGAAAAAAGGAATTTGTTAAAATGGGATCATATGGAATAGGAGTCTCAAGATTAGTTGGAGCAATAATAGAAGCAAAATATGATGATAAAAATGAGATAATGAAATGGCCAATCTCTGTCTCACCTTATCATTGTGCCATACTTCCAATTATAAACAAAAATGATAACTCTAATTTAGAAAAAGCAAATAATATTTATAATAATCTTAAAAAAAATAATATTGATGTTTTAATCGATGATACTGATGAAAATCTTTCATCAAAAATAAAAAAATTTAATTTATTAGGAATACCTTTTCAAATTATTATCGGTAAAAATTTTAATGAACAAAAAATTGAATTTAAAGAGATTAATAAAGAGCCTGTTTTTATTTCTTTAGAAGAAATAATTAAAACATTAAATAATAAAAAATAAATTGATCACCTTACTAGAAAAAAAGATAGCATTTAGATACTTATTTACTAAAAAAAAAGATGGATTTATTAATATAATTTCAACTTTTTCATTTTTGGGTATTACTTTAGGGGTTGCGGTTCTAATAGTCGTTATGTCAGTTATGAATGGTTTCAGAACTGAACTAATCAATCAAATCAACGGTTTTAACCCTCATATAAAAATATTTTCTAACAACAGTGAACTAAACTTAAATAAATTAAATAATAAAAAAATTAGAGACATATCAGAGAATTTTTTTTTAAGTAATAGTGGTGAAGCTGTAATTATTCATAACTTATATACAAAAGGAATAATCTTAAGAGGTTATTTAAAAGATGATTTTAATAAATTAAAAGTGATTAAAAATGACAATTTTTTTGGCAACAAATCGATCTCATATAATAATATTTCTATTGGTAAAGAGCTTAGTTTTATCTTAAATGTAGAAATTGGTGATAAAATAAGCATTATTTCTCCAAGCAGCGTCATGTCACTAGTGGGAAGCCTTCCTAAACAGAAATCGTTTATTATAGATTCTATTTTTGAAAGTGAAATTCATGAATTTAATCAAAATATAGCATTTTTAAATTTAAGTGATCTAGAAGATTTTTTTAATTTTAAAAAAAGTGATAGATATTTAGAAGTATTTTTAAAAGATCCTAAAAATATAGAAACTAAAAAATTAATATTTCAAGATTTATTCAAAGATAAATTAGTAAACACTTGGGCAGATCTGAATCAATCGCTTTTTACAGCTCTAAAAATTGAGAGAAATGTTATGTTTATTATTTTATCTTTAATTATTTTAATTGCAGCATTTAACATAATTTCAGGATTAACTATATTGGTAAAAAATAAAACAAGAGACATTGCAATTTTAAAATCTATTGGAGTTCAAAATTCTTCTATAGCAAAAATTTTTTTTATAGTTGGTCTTACGATTGGCGCAGTTGCGACATTTGTAGGAATTATACTAGGTATTATATTATCAATTAATATTGAAAGCATAAGATCTTTAATTAGTGATTTATTTAATATTAGCTTATTTTCTGAAGAAATATATTTTTTGAGCAAAATGCCAACTGAAATAGAACCTTTTTCAATTTTTTTAATTAGTCTATTTTCTATTTTTATAACTTGCTTGGTGTCAATATATCCTGCAATTAAAGCATCAAAACTAGATACAATAAAATCACTTAAGTATGAATAATTTTATAGAACTAAAAAATTTAAGTAAAAATTATCAAAATCTTAAAAAAGTTACTGTATTAAAAAATTTAAATTATAAATTTAAAAAAGGTAAAACTTATTCCTTGGTTGGACCCTCTGGATCAGGTAAATCAACTTTATTAAACATATTATCTTTAATAGATAGACCAACTAGTGGAAATTTATTTATAGATAATAATAAAATTAATTTTGAAGAAAACGCAAAAAATGATCTTATTAGATCAAATAATTTTGGAATTATTTATCAAGAAAAGAATTTACTAAATGATTTTACGGCAATCGAGAATATTTTATTAGCTGGTATTGCTAACGGCAAATCTTCAAGTGTAAGTTTAAATTTATCAGTAAAAATATTAAAAAAATTAAAACTTCATAAGAGATCCAACCATTTTCCATCGGAATTATCAGGTGGAGAAAATCAACGAATCGCAATTGGAAGAGCATTAATTAATTCTCCAAATATTATAATAGCTGATGAACCTTCAGGTAATTTAGACAATAAAAATGCTAAAGAATTCTTTAAATTATTGTTTAATTTAAAAACAAGAAATAGAATTATTATTTATGCAACTCACAATAGATATTTTGCGAATTTAGCAGATTGTAGGTTGCAGCTAATCGATGGTAAATTAAAATCTATTAATGCAAGAAAATAATCAAAATTTTAACCATTTAAAAATACATACTCAATACTCTATCTGCGAAGGTGCTATTAAAGTAGATGATTTAAAAAATTTTTGTAAAGATAAAAAAATAAAATCAATTGGTTTATCAGATACAAATAATTTATGTGGTGCCTTAGAGTTTTCTGAAGAGATTTCAAAATCAGGTACGCAACCAATAATTGGAACGCAAATAAATTTTAAATTTAATGATGAGATTGGAATTATACCTTTAATTGCTAAAAGCCGCAAAGGTTATGAAGCCATTTTAGAACTTTCTTCAAATTCTTATTTAATAAATAAAAAAGATGAAACATTGCCTTATTGTGATCTACAAAACTTGCTTGATGAACCAGAAGGTATTATTGTATTATCAGGCTCTTTAGACTCATTATCGGGTAATTTATTTAAAAAAAATAAAACTCAAGACCTGGTTAACTTTTATGAAGATATAAATAAAATTTTCAAAAATGACTTTTATATAGAAATACAAAGACATAATGATCAAAACGAAAAAGAATTTGAAAAATTAAATTTAAACTTATCTAATAAACTCAAAATATCTATTATAGCAACTCACGAAGTTTTTTATTTAAATCAATCAATGTACGAGGCACATGATGCTTTACTTTGTATAAAAAATAAAACTTATATAAATGATAAACAAAGATACAAATTATCTAATAATCATAATTTTAAATCAGACAAAGAGATGTTTAATTTATTTTCAGACCTACCTGAAGCTTTAATAAATAATTTTTATTTACCATTCAAATGTAATTTTAAAGCAAACAATTCAAAACCTATGTTGCCGGAAATAGCATCTAATAAAGAAATTGGACCAGATAAAATGTTAGAAATCCAAGCATTAAAAGGTCTTGAAGAAAAATTTAATAATAATTTTGTTATTATAAAAAAGAACCAAAATAAGGAAGAAGTTTTTAATGCATATAAAAACAGACTCAATCATGAAATAACAATTATAAATCAAATGAAATATTCAAGTTATTTTTTGATTGTTTCTGACTACATTAAATGGTCCAAAAAAAATGATATACCCGTAGGACCTGGAAGAGGCTCTGGAGCAGGTTCTTTAGTTGCCTGGTGTTTGTATATAACTGATATTGATCCTATAAAATTTAATCTAATTTTTGAGAGATTTTTAAATCCTGATAGAATTTCAATGCCTGATTTTGATATAGATTTTTGCGAAGAAAAAAGAGATTTGGTTTTTAATTATCTTAATACAAAGTACAAAGGTAGTGTAGCACATATAATCACATTCGGAAAACTTAAAGCAAGAATGGTAATAAGAGATGTTGGTAGAGTTCTTGGTTTACCATATGGTTTCGTTGACTCAATTTGCAAAATGATTCCTTTTGATCCTTCTAGACCTATGAAATTACAAGAGTGTATTAATTCAGAACCACGTTTACAAAAATTAATTCAAGAGGATAATAGAGTTAAAAAATTAGTTGATTTATCTCTAAAATTAGAAGGGCTTAATAGAAATTTTGCAACTCATGCAGCTGGGGTAGTTATAGCTGATAAGAAATTAAGTTCTATTGTTCCATTATATAAAGATCGATCATCTGATCTTTTATTGCCTTCAACACAATTTGATATGTACTCAGCTGAAAATGCAGGTTTAGTTAAATTCGACTTTTTAGGATTAAAAACTCTAACAGTAATTAATCGTACACAAAAAATTATAAAAGATAAAAAAAATAAAGAATTTAATATTGAAAATATTAATTATGAAGATCAAAATGTTTTTAAGCTTTTATCAGAAGGTAAAACTATCGGACTATTTCAACTGGAAAGTACAGGTATGAAAGATGCATTAATAAACATGAAGCCAAATAGATTAGAGGATATTATTGCTCTTGTAGCTTTATATAGACCAGGTCCAATGAGTAATATACCTGTTTATAATGATTGCAAACATGAAAGAAAAGAGCCCGATTATTTGCATCCTAAGTTGAAAGAAATTTTAGAACCAACTTATGGCGTAATTATTTATCAGGAACAGGTGATGCAGATTGCTCAGACATTGTCAGGTTTTACAGCTGGTGAAGCTGATATACTTAGACGAGCGATGGGAAAAAAAAAGAGAACAGAATTAGAGAGGCAAAAACAAAGATTTATAAATGGTGCTGAAGAAAAAGGAATAGCAAAAGATGTAGCGGCAGGAATCTTTATGAAAATAGAACCATTTGCAGAATATGGTTTTAACAAAAGCCATGCTGCTGCATATGCTTTGATTGCATATCAAACTGCTTTTTTAAAAACATACTATCAAAATGAATTCTTTTCAGCCTCAATGTCAATGGAGCTTTCAAACCAAAAAAAACTTAGTGAGTTTTATGAAGAATTAAAAAGAATGAAAATTAATATTGTAAGACCCAATATTAACGAATGTTTTGCAGATTTTACCTCAGACGATAAAAATTTTTATTATGCACTAGGTGCTATAAAAAATGTTGGCTATGAGTCTATATCAAATGTAGTCAAAGAGAGAATTAAAAATGGTAAATTCAAAAATCTATTTGACTTTATAAATAGAATAGATCCTAAAGATATTAACAAACTTCAATTAGAAGGCTTAGTAAAAGCAGGAGCTTTTGATAATTTAAATAATAATAGAAAATCTTTATTCGATTCCATTCCAAATTTGATTTTAAAATCAAAAATTTTATACGAAAATAAAACTATAAATCAAATAAATTTATTTGAAGATAACATGGATGAAAATGAATCAGAATTACTTGAAAAAACAAAAGATTTCATATTCGAAGAAAGATTATCGAAAGAGTTTGAAGCCTTGGGTTTTTTTATTTCAGACCATCCATTAAATCAATTTAAAGATTTTTTTCCCCAGTATCGTGTTATCAACTTCAATGAGTTTAATATTAACGAGAACGTAAAAGAAGGTGTCATAGCGTCAACTATTTTAAAAATCCAAGAGAAAAAAAATCAAAAAGGATTATCTTATGCCATTATTAAGTTTACTGACCTAGGAGGTGTATTTGAACTTTTTGTTTTTTCTGACCTTTTTGAAAAAAAAAGAGATATTTTAAAAGAAGGTAACTCAGTTTTTTTAAATTTAATTAAAAATATTTCTGCTGACGGATCTACTTCAAGAATTAATGTTAAATCTATTACAAGAATTAATGATTTAGTGAATTTACCTGTTAAATCAATCGAAATAAACTCTTTAAATCTAAATAATTTAAATCAAGTTAAAGAATTGATATCATCACCGGGTGAAACAGATGTGACATTAAAAATAAATAATAATAAAATTGTTCATCACTTTAAGTTAAATTCAAAAAGAAAAATTGACCAAGAAGTAATATCTCAGTTAAAAAATGCTGGAGTTGCTTTAAAAATATACTAAAAAAAAACTTGTATTAATTCAAAATAATTGTAAAAACCTCTCAAATTAACACGCACACAGTATTTGGTTTAAAAACCTCCGGTCCCTTTGGGCAATTACTGTGGAGGTATAACCGGGAAGGAATATGACAATACCTAATATAACAATCGAACAACTTTTAGAAGCAGGTGTTCACCTTGGACACAAAACTTTAAGATGGAATCCTAAAATGAAGAAGTATATTTTTGGAAGAAGAGATACTATTCATATTATAGATTTAACACAAACTGTAGAACTTGTTAAACAAGCCTTGCAAAAAGTATATGAGACTATTTCTAATAGAGAAAAAATATTGTTTGTTTCAACTAAAAAACAAGCTTCAGATAATATTGCAGAACTAGCTAAAGATACAGATCAATACTATGTGAATCATAGATGGCTAGGAGGAATGTTAACCAATTGGGATACAATATCTAATTCGATAAAGAAATTAGAGAATTTAAACAAGAACCTTTCTACAGAAAATAGAGGATTTACAAAAAAAGAGTTATTAAAAATGGGCTCTCAAAGAGATAAATTACAAAGATCTCTAGGTGGCATCAAAGATATGAAAAAAACACCAGATTTAATTTTTGTTATCGATACGAACTATGAGTCATTAGCAATTAAAGAGGCTATTAAACTTAATATACCGATAATTGCAATTCTTGATACAAATTCAAATCCTGAAAATATTGATTTTCCAATTCCAGGAAATGATGATGCAAGAAGATCAATTGAACTTTATTGCAACCTGATTAAAGAAACAATTAATAATGCAAAAAAAGATCTTCCTAATGAAACAGAAGTAAAATCTGAAAATAAATCCAATGATAAAAAAACAGATGTTGTTAGTAAAAAAGCTACAGAAAATAAAGATACTAAATTAAATTAATAATCTAAAAAAAATTGGAATTTAAAAATGAGTGATATTGAGAAAATAAAAAAACTGAGACAATCAACAGGCGCAGGATTTAAAGATTGCAATGTAGCTTTAAAAGAATCAAATGGAGATTTAGGTAAAGCTGTTGAAATTTTAAGAATTAAAGGTATTGCAAAGGCATCAAAAAAAATGTCAAGAGATGCCAAAGAGGGAGTAATAGTCGTTAGTGGCGACTCTAATAAAACATCTCTAATAGAAGTGAATTGTGAAACTGACTTTGTTGCTAAGAATGTTGATTTTATTAATTTTGTAAAAGAATTAAGTGAAATTAATAATCAATGTTCATCAAATTTAGAAAAATTAAATAAATCAAATATGACAAATGGTAAAACCGTTGAAGATAATTTTGTTGCTTTAATTGCTAAAATTGGTGAAAAAATTACTATTGGAAAAGTTCAAACTATTGAAAATAGCAACTCTCAAAATTTTATATATCAACATTCAATTATAAAAGATAATGTTTCTAAGTTAGGTGTAATTGTTTCTTTAGAGTCAAAAGAAAAAAATGAGCAAATAAATTCGTTTGGTAAACAACTTTCTATGCATATCGCTGCTTCAAATCCAATTGCTTTAAATTCTGATGAAATTAATAAAGATGTTCTTGAAAAGGAACAGAAACTTATAGTAGAAGAGCTTAAAAATTCAAGAAAACCAGAAGAAATTGCAAAAAAAATAAGTTTAGGTAAAATCAATAAATTTAAAGAAGAAAATAGCTTAATGACTCAAGATTGGGTAATGGAACCTAAGAAAAAAGTTAAAGATATTTTATCAGAAATGAATATTCCAAGTCTAAAAATTAAAGAGTTTACAAGAATTAAAATTGGAGAGTAATGTTCAAAGATCAAACTTATAAAGAAAAAATGAATAAATCTATTGAACTATTCTTTAAAGATTTATCTTCTTTAAGAACGGGAAGAGCAAATGCAAGCATGTTAGATTTAGTTAAAGTTGATGTGTATGGTCAAAAAATGCCAATAAACCAGTTAGCAACAATTTCTGTTCCTGAACCACGTACAATAAATGTTCAAGTATGGGATATAAATAATATAACATTAATTGACTCTGCAATAAGAAAATCTGAGCTTGGATTAAATCCATTGATTGATGGACAATTAATGAGACTACCAATACCAGATCTTAATGAGGAAAGAAGATCTGAGTTAAGCAAAATAATTAAATCTATGGGAGAAAAGTGTAAAATTTCTATAAGAAATATACGTAGAGAAGCAAATGATGAGCTAAAAAAATTATTAAAATCTAAAGATATATCTGAAGATGAAGAGAAAAAATTTGAGAAAGCTATCCAAAATATTACTGATACAAATATTAAATCAGTAGAAGAGAAAGTTATTTCTAAAGAAAAAGAAATAATGAAAATATGAATGAAATTAATCACGTTGCCATTATCATGGATGGCAATGGTCGTTGGGGTTTAAAAAAATTTAATTCTAGAAGGTTGGGACACAAGCAAGGAATTAAAACAATTGAGAAAATTATCGAAATTACACTTAAAAAAAAAATTAAACATTTAACATTGTACACTTTTTCAACAGAAAACTGGAATAGACCAAAGTATGAAATTGATTATCTATTTAATCTATTATTTGAATATTTGAATAAAAATTTAAATGATTTATCTAAAAATAATTTAAAACTAAATATAATTGGAAGTACAAGAAAACTACCTACCGAACTTAAAAAAATATTAAATAAATCAACAAAATTAACTTCAAAAAATTCAAAATTACAAATAAATTTGGCTTTAAATTACGGATCCAGAGATGAAATTTTAAATTCTTTAAAGCTCATTATTAAGAAAAAATTAAAACCTAGTATTAATAATATTGAAAAATATCTTTATACAAAAAACATACCCGATCCAGATATATTGATTAGAACTGGGAATACGCATAGATTAAGCAATTTTCTTTTATGGCAGCTTTCGTATACAGAAATTTATTTTGTTAAAAAATTTTGGCCTGATTTTACACAAAAAGACTATTCGTTAATACTAAGAAGCTATAAAAATATTAAAAGGAAATTTGGAAAAATTAGATAATGAAAGAACTTCTATTTAGAATTTTTACATCAATATTTCTTTTGTCATGCTTACTTTATTCATACATTAATGATAATTTTTTTCTAATTTTATTAATCATAATCATATTTTTGTCTTTAATTGAATATTCAAAACTAATATTTAAGATTAAAAAATTAAAAAAAATAAAGTCAATATATTTAATTTTTGGAATATTTTATTCAATATCAGCTATTTACATAATTATAGCCAATCTAGATACATTGAAAAATGTAATTTTTTATTTCATTATAATTTGCATTTCTACTGATATAGGTGGTTTAATTTTTGGAAAAATATTTAAGGGAAAGAAACTTACTAAAATAAGTCCAAAAAAAACTTTTTCTGGTTTTTACGGATCATTTGTATTTTCATTTTTTATCATGTTTGTATTTATCGATTACTTAACTTTAAATTATATTTCTCTTATTATTTTTACATTTTCAGTATGTCTTCTTTCACAATTTGGAGATCTTTTTTTTTCTTATTTAAAGAGACTGGCCAAAGTTAAAGATTCTGGGAAACTATTACCTGGGCATGGCGGTGTATTAGACAGAATTGATGGCATTATTATTTCAGCTCCGATTCATATATTAATTTATAATTTTTCTATATGATTAAAATTGCAATTTTAGGGTCCACAGGTTCAATAGGTTTAACAGCACTTAATGTAGTAAGACAAAATAAAAAGAATTTTAATATTATTCTACTATCAACAAATTCTAATATAAATAAAGTTTTTAATCAGGCAAAAGAATTTAATGTTAAAAATATTATTATTTCAGGAAAAAAAATAAATCATTCTTGGAAAAAAAAATTCAAAAAAAATAACATAAACATATTTTATAATTTTAAAAATTTAAAGAAAATTTTAAAAAAAAAAATAGACTACACACTAAATTCTATTTCAGGTATTGATGGCTTAGAACCAACTATTAATATAATAAAATTTACAAGAAAAATTGCTATTGCAAACAAAGAAGCAATAATATGTGGATGGAATTTAATTAATAAAAAATTAATTAAAAATAAAACTAAATTTATACCTGTAGATTCTGAACATTTTTCAATTTTCAAACTTTTAAATAGTGAAGATTCACAATTAATAAATAAAATTATCATAACAGCATCGGGCGGACCATTTTTAAATGAAAAAAATAATTTCAAAAAAATTAAAGTTAAGGATGCACTAAAGCACCCTAATTGGAAAATGGGTAAGAAAATAACAATTGATTCATCAACACTAATGAATAAAGTTTTTGAAGTAATAGAAGCAAAAAAAATATTTAATATAAATTTAGATAAAATATATATTTTAATTAATCCAAATTCGTATTTACATGCAATAATTATTTTTAAAAATGGAACAATAAAAATGCTAGCCCATGAAACAAATATGGATATACCAATATTTAATTCAATTTATGATTTTCCATCAAAAAACTTTTATAAAACAAAAGATTTGAACATTGATAAAATTAACAAACTTTCTCTTTCAAAACCTAACATAAGAAAGTTCAAAACTTTAAATCTACTAAAATTAATTCCATCCAAGGATAGTTTGTTTGAAACTGTAGTCATTACCGTTAATGATGAACTGGTAAATATGTTTTTAAGTGGAAAAATAGATTTTAGAAAATTATTATTTTATTTAATTAAAATAATTAATTTCAAATTATTTAAAAAATATTGTAATATTAGACCAAAATCAATTAAGCAAATATATAAAGTAAGAAATGTTACTAAAGAATTTGTTAATGATTATATTAAAACAAAATAAAATGTTCAAAAAATTTATTATAGCAACTTTATTTTCTATAATCTTTTTTCCAAGCTTTTCTTTGGCCGAAGTTATTAAAAATTTCAAAATAAAAGGTAATGAAAGAATTTCTAATGAAACTATAATTTTATTTAGTGGTTTAAAAATCAATGATGATATAAATAAAAATGATTTAAATAAATCTTTAAAAAAATTATATGAGACAACTTTTTTTAAAAGTATTTCAATAAATTTAGATAATAGCACAATATTTATAGAATTAATTGAAAATCCTTTAATTCAATCAATAGAAATTGAGGGAATTAAAAAACAATCATTAGTAGAAAAAATAAAAGAAATTCTTTTACAGAAAGAAAAATCCTCTTTTGTTGAGAGTAAAATTAAAATGGATCAAAATAGAATTGTTAACTCTTTAAGAGTAAATGGTTATTATTTTTCTGAGGTAAAAACTAATATTAAAAAAAATGAAAATAATACTGTTGATATAGTTTATAATATTAATCTTGGAAATAAAGCTCTAATAAAAAATATTAAATTTATAGGTAATAAAATCTTTAAAGATAACAAATTAAGAAAAGTTATAGTTTCAGAAGAGAGTAAATTTTGGAAATTTTTATCAAATAAAAAAAATGTAGATATAAAAAGATTCGAATTAGACGAAAATTTACTAAGAAATTTTTATAAAAATAATGGATATTACAAAGTTAAAATAAACAGCGCATTTGCTCAGATTATAGATGACAAATATTTTGAAATTGTATTCAACATCGACGCGGGAGAAAAATTTTCATTTAATGATTTAAAACTTAATATTCCTTTAGAATACAAGCAAAATGATTTTGCTAAACTTGAAAATTTATTAATTAAATTAAAAGAAAAAACTTATTCATTAAATAGAATTGAAGATATTTTAGATGAAATTGATGAAATTGCCTTGGATAACAATTACGAGTTTTTAAGTGTAACTTATGATGAAAAAATTATAGACAAAAATAAAATTAATTTATCAATAAATTTAAAAGAAACTAAAAAATTTTACGTAGAAAAAATTAATATATTTGGAAATAATATAACCTCAGAAAGAGTAATTAGAAATCAACTTTTATCAGATGAGGGTGACGCGTTTAATGAAATTTTGTTAAACAAATCAATTAATAATATTAGAGCTTTAAGAATTTTTAATTCAGTTAAACATAATGTTGAAACATCTGAAAATAAATTGAATAAAGTTATAAATATTGATGTTGAGGAAAAACCAACAGGAGAAATATTTGCTGGAGCTGGCACAGGTACTAGTGGATCGTCATTAAGCTTTGGTATATCTGAAAATAACTATTTAGGTGAGGGCGCTAAATTAGGAACAGAATTTTCAATTACAGAACAGTCATTAACAGGAAATATATTTTTAAGAGAACCAAATTTTAAAAACTCAAATCGATCATTTAATCGATCTTTTGGAAGATCTGAAGTCGATCATTTAACTTCATTTGGTTATAAAACAGAAAAAACAGGCTTTAGTTTTGGTACTTCATACGAGCAATTTAAGAATATATTTTTTTCTCCAACTATAAAAACTAACTATGAAAAAATAACCACAAATTCCAAAGCTTCTGCTACAAAAAAAAAGCAAGAGGGAACCTACTTAGATTTTATTTTGGATTATGGCATAGTTATGAACAAACTTAATCAGAATTTTAACCCTACTGAAGGTTATAAATTTTCTTTTTCTCAAGAATTTCCTCTTTATTCTGAAGATTATACACTAGTTAATAAATTTGATTACACAACTTATTATGAAACCAAAAATAATTTATTGTTTTCACTTTCAATTTATACAGCTACATCTAGTTCGCTATCAAATGATGACGCAAGAATTACAAAAAGAATATATGTGCCACAGAGAAAATTAAGAGGATTTGAACCTGGAAAAATTGGCCCTAAAGATGGAAGTGATTATATCGGAGGTAATTATGGATCATCTATAAATTTTGCTTCTACATTGCCAGATTTATTTACTGATTTACAAAATCTAGATGTAAGTTATTTTATTGATGCAGCAAATGTGTGGGGCGTTGATTATAATTCTTCTATTGATGAAAATTCAAAAATTAGATCATCGACAGGATTAGCCTTAGATTGGTTTACACCCATAGGCCCATTAAGCTTATCATATGCTATTCCATTGTCAAAAGCTTCAACAGATGTAACAGAAAATATTAGATTTAATATTGGAACAACATTTTAGTGATAAAATTAAAATTTTATAGATTAATTATAATATTTACTTTGTTAACATCTGTTTGCAAAGCACAAAATATTGCTTATGCAAATTTAGATATGATTGTTAATACATCTGAAGTTGGAAAAAAAATTATTTCAAATTTTACTAAAAAAAATGAAAAGTTATTGGAAAAATTTAAAGTTGAAGAACAAAAAATTAAAGAAAAAGAAATAAAATTAATTTCACAAAAAAATATCTTGCAAGAAAACGAATATATAAAAAAAGTAAGTAAATTGAAACAAGAAGTTAATGTATTTAATGAATATAATGAAAAAAAATTAAACGAGTTAAATTTAAATAAGAACAAAGTTTTAGATTCTTTTTTAAAAGAAATAAATATAACCCTAAATGAATTTGCTGAACAAAATAAAATAGATTTAATTTTGTCATCAAATCAGGTAATAATTGGAAAATCTAATTTAGACGTTACAAAAGATATATTGA
This sequence comes from uncultured Candidatus Pelagibacter sp., assembly GCA_964465855.1. Taxonomy (GTDB): domain Bacteria; phylum Pseudomonadota; class Alphaproteobacteria; order Pelagibacterales; family Pelagibacteraceae; genus Pelagibacter. The sequence continues at coordinate 43,688 of CAYXLK010000006.1, forward strand.
TTATTGTAAATAAGAAAATTACAAGTTTCGAGATTGAATAATGACAGATAAACTAAATAAGCAAGAAATAATTAATTTATTACCACATAGAGATCCCATGCTTCTAATTGATGAATTAGTTAATATAAAAAAATTGTTTTCAGCTACCGCTATTGTAAATGTTAAAAAAGATAGTTTTTTTGTTCAAGGTCATTTTCCTGGCCAACCTATTATGCCAGGTGTTTTAATTGTTGAAGCTTTTGGTCAAGCAGCTGCCGCTTTAACAGCGGCTGGTATAGATAAGTCAGAATATGAAAATAAACTAGTTTTTTTAATGAGTGTTGAAAAAGCTAGATTCAGAAATCCTGTAATTCCTGATTGTAAACTAGAATTAAATATTGAGGCCATAAGATCCCATGGAAGAGTGTGGAAATATAAAGGGGAAGCGTTTGTTGATGGAAAAAAAATGGCAGATGCTCAATGGTCAGCTACAATTGTTGATAGGAAATAATTAGCAATAAATCTTGATAAGCATTTGAAATAAGTTTTGGTATTAAACTTATTAATGAATAATCCTTTTTTTAAAAACAAAGGTCCTTTTAAAATTGATAAATTATTAAAACTTTCAGGATTAGAAAATATTAATAATTTTAAAAATACTAATATTCATGATATTAAAGATTTATCAGCATCAGCATCTAAAGATATTACTTTTTTCAATTCAAATAAATATTTAAACCTCGCAGCTAAAACCAAAGCTCTTTTTTGTATTACTACAGAAAATCTAAAAAATTATTTACCTATAAACTGTAATAAAATAATAGTTGATAATGTTTTAATGGCTACGGCCAAAATTACAAAATTATTCTATCCGGAATCTGTAACTGATGATTTTGATATTACCTCTAAAGATATAAATAAAACTTCATTTAAGAGAAAAGTTAAGTTTGGAAAAAATGTATTAGTGGGCAAAAATGTAAAAATAGGAAAAAATTGTTCTATTGGACACAATTCAATTATAGAAAAGAATGTTATTATTGGAAATAATTGTTCCATAGGTTCAAATGTGATTATAAGAAATACAATAGTTAATAATAATGTTCATATTTTAGATGGATGTGTAATTGGCAAAAAAGGTTTTGGTTTTTTTCCAGATAAAAAATCAAATTATCGATATCCTCAAATAGGTGTAGTTATAATTAATGATAACTCAGAAATTGGATCCGGTTCTACTATTGATCGCGGATCAATGTCCAACACTATAATTGGAAAAAACACTTATCTAGATAATCAAATTCATATTGCTCATAATGTCAAAATTGGAGATAATTGTATTATAGCTGGACAAGTTGGATTTGCGGGAAGCTCCACATTAGGAAATCATGTTATGATAGGAGGTCAAGCTGGTGTTTCGGGCCATTTAAAAATTGGTAATAATGTTCAAATAGGAGGTGGCAGTGGTGTAATTAAAAATATATCTGACAATTCTAAAGTTATGGGATATCCAGCAAAAAGTTTAAAAAATTTTATAAGAGAAAATAAATGATACACAAAACCGCAATAGTAGACAGCAAAGCTAAAGTTTCAAATTCAGCAAAAATAGGCGCCTATTCAGTAATTGGACCTAACGTTGAAATTGGTGATGATGTAATAATTCATTCACAGGTAAATATTTCAGGAAACACTAAAATTGGAAATGGTAATAAAATTTATCCATTCGCAGCAATTGGCAATGACCCTCAAGATTTAAAATATAATGGAGAGGAAACCAAGCTTGTAATTGGAAATAGCAATAAAATAAGAGAATATGTAACTATTCATCCAGGCACTTCAGGCGGTGGTGGTATAACTAAAATTGGAGATAACTGCCTGTTTATGATTTCATCACATATAGCTCACGATTGTAACGTAGGAAATAGTGTAATTATAGCAAATAATGTTCCACTGGGTGGTCATGTGACTATTGAAGATAATGTGGTTATAGGTGGAAACTCTGCAGTTCAACAATTCACTAGAATAGGACAAATGGCAATGATTGGTGGAATGACAGGTGTTTTACAAGATGTTATTCCGTATGGATTATCGTTTGGTAATAGAAATTATTTACAAGGACTTAATTTAATTGGATTGAGAAGAGCTAAATTTGAAAACAAAGATATTTTAGGTCTTGCAGAAGCATATAAAGAGATCTTCGCTACAAAAAATCTTACGGACAATTTAAAAAAATTAAACGGAGGTTTTAAAGAAAACCCATTAGTTAAAAATGTTATTGATTTTATAACAAAGGATAAAAAGAGATCTATTTGCACACCTTTTTCTAAGGAGTAGGATGATTGGCTTAATATTTGGAGAGACAGGCTTTCCAATAGAAATTCTAAAAAAAATAAGGAAAAATAAGTTAAAATATTTGATAATTGATTTGTCTAAATCAAAAAAATTTAAAAAAAATAAAAAATCCTACCCAGCTTCAATTGGACAGTTCGGTAAAATCATTAATATTCTAAAGCAAAATAACTGCAAAAAAGTTTTATTTGCCGGAAAGGTAACTAAACCTAACTTTTCAAAGCTTAAATTAGATTTTAAAGGTATTTATTATATTCCTAGAATAATCAAAGCTTCAAAAATTGGTGATGCAGCTATTATAAAAGAAATTATTAAAATATTTAATCAACAACGAATAAAGACCATAAGCTCTCTTACATACAATCCTGAATTAACGCTTAAAAAAGGAAACTATACAAAATTAAAACCGAGTACACATGATAAATCTGACATTGATAAAGCAATAAAAACTTTAAATAAACAAGGTAAATACAATTTTAGTCAAGGAACAGTTGTTAGAAACAATAAAGTTATTGCTATTGAAGGCAGGTACGGAACTAAAAAAATGCTTAACAATTGTAAAAGTAAAAAATATAGAAACAATGGTGTTTTAGTTAAATTTCCAAAAAAAAAACAAGATCTTAGAATAGATCTACCCACGGTTGGATTAAAAACTTTAAAACAGTGCAAAACAGCAGGCCTCAAAGGAATAGTTCTAAAGAGCAAGCAGAATGTATTTTTAGATAAAAACAAATGCATTAATTTTGCTAACAAAAACAATATGTTTATTACAGTTAAATGAAAAAAATATTTGTACTTACTGGTGAACCATCGGGAGATAAATTAGCTTCAACTGTCATTTCAAAACTAAAACAAAATAATTCAGATATTGAATATTCTTGTGTTGGTGGGGCACATTTAAATTCCTTAGGTATAAAATCAATTTATGATCTTAAAGAGGTTACTTATATTGGTTTTACAAGTGTTTTATTAAATTTATTTATAATTAAAAAAAAAATTAATGAAACAGTGGATAAAATAATAGAATTTAAACCTGATGTCCTATTTAGTGTAGATAGTCCTGATTTTACGTTAAGAATTGCTGAAAAAGTTAAAAAAAT
>CAYXLK010000007.1:0-43893 GCA_964465855.1 uncultured Candidatus Pelagibacter sp.
ATTGTGTTTCTGGTCTAAAAGCTGACAAAAAAAGAATTAAAGAATTATTAGATAACTCATTAATGTTGGTGACAGCGCTAACTCCACATGTGGGATATGACAATGCAGCAAAAATTGCAAAAAAAGCTTTAAAAAATAAAACAAAATTAAAAGAAGAAGCTTTAAAGTCCGGACTAATCAGTGAAAAAGAATATAATAAGATAGTTGATCCAAGAAAAATGATTACTCCAAATTAAATACTTCGTCGTCTCTTAATAAATTTTTTAACTGTTGAATATTTTTAAATTTATAAAATTCTCCACTATTACCAAAATTTTTATTTGATATTTTTGATATCAAACTGGTTTTAGTATTTGAATTATACTGTAAAGTAAAAAAAAGATTTTTTGATAAAATTTTGTTTTTTTTATAACTAAATAAAAATCTATTAAATTTTTCTGTATCAAAAATATTCAATTTTACTTTCATTTGTAGTGTTTGATCAATATTATCTAGGTACTCATAATCACTTACCTCCAATGTAGCAAAATCATCTATATTAAATATTTGTTGGTTTAGATTTATTTTCGAGTTTTCAAATAATAAGTTGAAAGAACCCTTGTTGATCACTTTATTATTAATGTTGTTAAAATTTACTTTTAATTTGCCTGATAAATTTTCAAGTTTAGAGTTTTGATTTTTATATAATGAAAAGAGTATTTTTTCTAATTGAGACAAATTAATTTTTTTAAAATCAGTTGTTAAATTGAAATGAAAAGGTTGAAAGCTAATTGATCCATTTAAATCAAAGTTTGAATTGTTTTTATTTATATTTTTAAACTCTACTCTATCCTCCACAATATTATAATTTAAAGAATTCTTTGTATTAAAAAATTTTATTTCAAAATTTCCTTTTTGTTTGGTTTTAATAGAAAAAATATCCTCAGTTAATTTATTTTTAATTGACATGTTTGGATCTTTTAATTCTAAGTTAAAATTTTGAACATTTGGTTGATTATAATTTATAAAATAATTAAAACTATAATCTGAGTCAAAAATATTTCCTCTCATTTTTAAAATTTTTTTGCTATTTATAAAATCAGTTTTATAGTCAAAATTTTTAATTGTTGAGATTAATGTTACTTCTTCGTTGTTATCTTTATAAAATAATGTGCTATTTTTGATTACAAAATTATTTACAATATTTTTTTTTAAATTTACTATAAAATTTTTTAGAGATAAATTGTTTAAGTATAAATTAGCTTTATTTACAAAAACTTTTTTTATTTTGAAATCATTTGACTTATATAATTCCGTTATTGAAATAAAGACTTTAATATTTTCTAATTTAGAAATTGATTCGGTTTCATTCTCCCGAATTTTAAGTTCCGCTTTTTGAATCAACAAATGAGGTGATGGAATAAATTTAAAACTTATATCTTGTAAATTGTATAATTTGATTTTGTATTCTTTATTGATAGTTTCTTCAATTTTTTGGCTATATTCTTTATAGTCATAAAATGTAGGTATTGAAAAAAAAATAGCTGTTCCAAAAAAAACTATAAAAAAAACTAATACAAGATGAAAAGGATCTTGTTCTTTAAAAAAATTACTTTTAAAATGTAAATTAGATGATTTTTTTTTCATGATTTTTAAAAGTACTTATACAACTTAAATTTGAAATGTTAAATTTTGATTACTTAAATAGTTTGAATGAGAAACAAAAAGAAGCTGTAACTTATTTAAATGGCCCATTATTAATTGTCGCTGGAGCAGGTTCTGGAAAAACGAAAGTATTAACATCTAGAATTTGTCATATAATTTTATCCAGTAAAGCTTCCCCAGATGAGATTTTAGCTGTAACATTCACCAATAAAGCTGCTAACGAAATGCTAAGTAGGGTGCTTTTAAATTTAAAAAAAAAGAAATTTGGTATGCCATGGGTAGGAACATTTCATTCTATATGTGCAAAAATTTTAAGAAAACATGCTAGAGCAGCAGATTTAAATTATAATTTTACTATAGTTGATCAAGACGATCAAAAAAAATTAATAAAAAATATTTGTAAATCAGAAAATATTGACACAAAAAAAATCTCCCCAAATTACATTCTTAATATAATTGAAAAGTGGAAAAATAAAGGCTGGTATCCAGAAGATGTTGTTATTAAAAAAAGCGATAGATTGGAGGGATCATTCCTTAAAATTTACAAAATTTATCAATCTAAATTAATTGACTTTAATGCTTGCGATTTTAATGACCTAATACTACATTGTATAAAAATATTTGAAAACAATCCTGACATAACGAAAATGTATTCTAAAAAATTTAAATATATTTTAGTTGATGAATATCAAGACACAAATTTAATTCAAAGTAAATGGCTCAACTTGTTATCTATGGAAAATAAAAATATTTGTTGCGTGGGTGATGATGATCAATCAATTTATAGTTGGAGGGGTGCGGAAATAAAAAATTTTTTAGAATTTGATAAAATTTATGAAAATACAAAAATAATAAGATTGGAAAAAAATTATAGATCAACACAAAATATTTTATCAGTTGCATCAAGTCTAATTTCAAACAATGAAAATAGAGTTGGTAAAACTCTTTTTACTGATGGAGAAGAAGGAGAAAATGTTTATTTAGATAGTTACAGAAATGGAAAAGATGAGGCTATAGGTGTAGGAGAAAAAATAGAGAAACTAAAAAAAAAATTTAACTTAAATAATATTTCAATTCTAGTAAGAGCAATATTTCAAACTAGAGAATTTGAAGAACGTTTTTTAAAAATTGGTATGCCTTATAGAATTATTGGAGGTATAAAATTTTATGAAAGAGCCGAAATAAAAGATTGTATTGCTTATTTGAGAATCATTAATCAATCAAGAGATGATTTATCATTTGAAAGAATTATTAATGTGCCAAAAAGATCAATCGGAGAAACAACAATTAAAAGCATCTATAGTTGTGCAAAAGAAAATGGATGCTCTCTTGAGGCTGGTTCGCAAAAAATGCTTGAATTAAATTTAATTAAACCAAAACCTAAATTAGGATTAAACTCAATACTTGGTTTACTTAGTAAATGGAGATCTGATCTTAATAAAAAAATTAATCATGTAAAATTATTACAAATAATTTTGGATGAATCTGGGTATAGTCAAATGCTCAAAGATAAAAAAGACTTAGAAAATGAAAACAAACTTGAAAATATTAAAGAACTTTTAAATGCTATGAAAGAATTTGATAATTTAGATAGTTTTTTAGAGCATGTTGCCCTAGCTACCTCAATTGATCAAGATTGGGAGGGTCAAAAAGTAAATTTGATGACAATGCATTCCTCTAAAGGTTTAGAATTTGATGTGGTTTTTTTACCTGGATGGGAAGAAGGATTATTTCCACATCAAAAGTCAATGGAAGAAAAAGGACAGAGTGGATTAGAAGAAGAAAGAAGATTGGCTTACGTTGGAATAACAAGAGCAAAAAAAATTGCTCATATTTCTTTTTCAATGAATAGATTTTATCAAGGTGACTGGATGGATAGTATTTCTTCTAGATTCATCGATGAACTTCCTGAAAAAAATGTTAAAAAAAACAACCAATTTATGCAAAATGATAGCAATGATTTTGATTTTAACCAAGATATTGATTTCGAGAGTGAAATTAAAAGTCCTGGATGGCTTAGATATCAAAAAAGAATTAAATCATGAAAACACTTTTTAAATTAAAAAAACTTATAAAAAATCAAAATTTAGATGCATATATAGTTCCAAAAAATGATGAATTTTTTGGAGAATATGCTTTTGCGAATAGACTAAAAACAATATCAAACTTTTCAGGTTCGGCAGGATTTGCGATTATCACACTAAAATTAAACTATTTGTTTATTGATGGAAGGTATTTAATTCAAAGCAAAATGGAGAGTGGAAAAAATTATAAGATTATTGAAATACCATATACTTACCCAAATAATGTTTTAAATTGTAATAAAGTAAAAAGAATTGGATATGATCCAAAATTATTTACTGTCTCTACTTTAGAAAGATATTTTGGAAACAAATTCCAACTAATATCAATAAAAAGAAATTTAATTGATTTAATTTATTTTGAACAAAAAAAAAAAAGAAACTTTTTCTTTACGATGAATGATAAAACTGTTGGCGAAGGTGCATCATCTAAAATTAATAGACTTCATAAAATAATAAAAAAAAATAATACAGATAATATATTTGTTTCAGCACCAGAAAATGTTGCTTGGTTGCTTAATATTAGAGGTAAAGATAATCCTAATAGTCCAATACCAAATTCTAGATTAATTATGGATAAAGAAAGGAAAATATATTTTTTCAGCGATTTAAACAAAATAAAGAGAATAAAAAAAAGAATAAATTATAAGAAAATAAAATTTTATAGTTTTGAAGAATTCTATGATGTTTTATCTAAAATAAATTCTTCAAATTTTGTAATAGATAAATTAACGTGCTCAATTTATTACCAAAGTTTGATAGCTTCAAAGTTCATTATTAAACTTTTCGAAGATCCAATTTATCAATTAAAATCAATTAAAAATAAAGTTGAAATAGAAAACATGAAATCTGCACATATTAAAGATGGAGCTGCTTTAACAAAATTTTTATATTGGATAAAACAAGATAAAAATTTTGGCTTTGATGAATTATTTTTAGAAAAAAAACTAGAAAGATTTAGAAAGCAAAATAAAGATTACATTTATCCAAGTTTTAATACTATTGCAGGTTCTGGACCTAATAGTGCAATTATACATTATAGATCGTCAAAAAATACAAATAGACAAATAAAAAAAAATGATATTTTTTTATGTGATTCCGGTGGACAATATAAATTTGGAACAACAGATGTTACAAGAACAGTATGTTTTAAAAAACCATCAAAAAGAATAAAAAATATTTTCACAAGAGTTTTAAAAGGACATATGGCTGTATCTATGAATGATTTAAATAAGATTAAAAAAGGATATCAAATCGATAAAAAAGCAAGAGCATCCTTGGGAAAAATTAATTTAGATTATGGACATGGCACAGGACATGGGGTTGGTTTCTTTTCAAACGTTCATGAGGGGCCTCAGGCAATATCAAAATTCAATTCTGTTGAACTTAAAGAAGGGATGATAGTAAGTAATGAACCTGGTTATTATGAAGAAGGAAAGTTTGGGATAAGAATAGAGAATCTTATTTATATAAAAAGAGATAAGAAAAAATTGCAGTTTAAAAATTTAACAATGGCCCCTATTGATAAGGATTTAATAGAAGAAAAACTTTTAACAGCTAAAGAAAAAGAATATTTGTTTAAATATAATTTAGAAGTTTATAACAATATATCTAAGTTTTTAAATAAAAATGAGAGAAGATGGTTACTTAATTCAATTTAACAATTTAGATAATTCTTTTTGATTTATAATCTTAACATCTAATTCTTTGGCTTGATTTATTTTTTTTTTAGTTGGTTTATCTCCAATTATTAAATAGTTTAGTTTTTTACTTACTGAACTTAAAATTTTACCTGAGTTTTTTTCTATAATTGATTTTACCTCAGCTCTACTCATATTATTTAATTTTCCTGTAATCATGAAGCTAAGATCCTTCAATTTTCCCTTATCATTAGCAATTTCATTTTTAATAATTAGATAATTTGATAATTCTTTAACAATTGATAAATTTTCTTTTATTGAAAAGAATTTTTTTATAGAGAATATCTGAATTTCTCCAATACCATCTATATTTAAAAAAGAGTTAAAATCATAATTTTTATTAATATTAATAAAGTTGTCTTTTTTTTGTAAATGTTTTGCTATTAGTCTTGCGTTTTCCTGACCTATATGCCTAATACCTAGTGCAAATATAAATCTATTAAGAGAAATATTTTTTGATTTATCAATTGAATATTTTAAATTTGCAGCAGATTGTGAACCCCACCCTTCTAAGTTTTCTATTTTATTAAAATTCAATTTAAAAATGTCTTGAGGATAACGTATAAAACTATGTTCCATAAATTTTTCTACAACTTTTTTTCCTAGTCCATCGATATTAAGAGCGTCTTTTGATACAAAGTGTTTAATTTTTTCTATAGCTATTTTTTCACAAGAAAATCCCTCGGATGAACATCTTTTTACAACATCATATTTTTTTGTCTGTTTATTGAATTCTTTTTCAACTTTTGATCCACAAGAAGGACATTTTTCCGGAAACTTATATTTTTTTGTCTTAGATTCTCTCTTTGATTGATCTACTGATATAACATGTGGGATCACGTCTCCTGCTCTCTCTATCTTAACTACATCTCCGATTCTTATATCCTTCTTATTAATTTCATCTTCATTGTGTAATGTTGCATTTGAAACGACCACCCCTCCTATATTTACAGGTTCTACTTTTGCTACTGGAGTTAACGCTCCTGTTCTACCAACTTGTATTTCAATATTTAAAATTTTTGAAAAAGATGATGCTGCAGAAAATTTATGAGCTGCGGCCCATCTGGGCGCGTTACCAACAAAACCTAATCTTCTTTGAAACTTAAGATCATTAATTTTATATACCAAACCATCAACATCATATTCTAACTCATACCTTTTTTTTTCAAAATTTTGATGATTTTTAATTAGATCATTTATACTTGATATAATTCTATTATGTTTGCTAGTATTAAAACCCCATTTTTTAAGTGATTTTAAAAAATCAGATTGCTTTATAAATTCATTGTTTTCAAATAAACCAAAAGTATATGCAACAAATTTTAATGGTATTTTTTTTGTTTCCGCGGAATCTTTCTGTCTCAATGAACCAGATGCTGCGTTTCTTGGATTTGCAAATTTTTCTTTTATATGCTCAAAACCATTTTTTGTAATGTAGACTTCTCCTCTAATTTCTATATCTGTTGGAAAATCTTGATGACTTACATTTTTTGGAATTTCACTAATAGTTTTTAAATTTTCTGTAATTACTTCTCCCTCATATCCATCTCCTCTTGATAAGCCCAATATTAATTTTCCGTTATTATATGTTAAAGAAGCTGATATACCGTCTATTTTTGGTTCAACGCTATACTCAAAAGATTGATTAGAACTCAAATCTAAATAATTTTTAATTTTTTTTTCAAAATTCAATAAATCTTCTTGATCAAAAACGTTGGATAAAGATAACATTGGAACCTTATGTTTCTTCTTTTGAAAAATTTTAGAGGGCTTAAAACCTATATTTTTTGAAGGTGAATCTTTATGTTTTAAAAAAGTAAACTTTTTTTCTAATTCTAAAATATTCTTTTTTAGTTCATCATATTCTTTATCGGTAATTGAGGGATTATCGTTTGAATAATAAAGTTCGTTATGTCTTTTTAATTCTTTTATTTTGTTTATATATTTCTTTTTTACAGAATCTTTATCTTCCATTAAAATATTTTAGATCTAATTTTTTCAATCAGTGACTGTTTATTTTTATCTTTTTTTAAATTAACTTTAGGCGGTTTGTAATTTTTATTAAAAACTTTGTATGTTCTCTCGTACCATTCACTAGATTGATAATTGTAGCCTAACAAATAAGCATATTTTTTTGCTTCATTCTCTAATCCAAGTTTATAGTGAATTTCTACCAATCTATGTAATGCTTCCTCTATAAAAATTGAGTCATTGTATTTTTCAACTATAATTTTAAATCTGTTTATAGATGGTATCCATTTTTCTTTATCAAAATAATATCTTGCTAAATACATTTCTTTTGAAGCTAATATCTCGGTGATTAGTTCAAGTTTAAAATTTGAATCTATTGCATAATCTGTATTAGGATAATTATTAATTAAGAACTCAAAATATTCTTTAGACTTTAAAATAGACTCAAGATCTTTTTTTTCATCTATCACTTGATCATAATATGAAATCGCTAATAGATAATAAGCATAATCTGTTCTTGGATGATTTGGATATGTTTTTAAGAATCTTTCAAGTTCATAGATACAATCGGAAAAATATTCATTAGAGTAATATGAATATGCTGCCATTAATGCAGCTCTTGGAGCCCATACTGATTGTGGAAACAGAAGTTCTGCCTCACTAAATTTTCTTGCCGCAATTAAACCATCTTGTTCATCAAGAGCTATCATGCCTTCTTCATAAGCATCTATCATTTGCAAATCTATTTCTTTTTTTTCAATTAGCTCGATCGCCTTTTCTTCTTTAGCGCAAGAAGTTAGAATAAATGATGCAACAATTAAAATTAATGTGAATGATCGCATGTATATTTATTAACAGATATAAAAAAAATTTCTATTTTTATGCAATAGATTTTAGATAGGATCTATCTAAAATTTGATAAGGTAAAGTTTTTTCCTTAATTTCTATAACCGTAAAGTTAGATTTATCCGAGAAAAGTTTTCTTAAAATCTTATTCGTCAATCTATGACCCCCTTCAGAGGTGACTAAAGATCCTACAATTCTATATCCTGATAAATATAAATCGCCCATACAATCAAGTATTTTATGATTTACAAATTCTTTCGAGTTTCTTAATCCATCACTATTTAAGATCTCTTTTTCTCCTACTACTATTGCATTGTCAAGACTTCCACCTTGGGCTAATCCTGCTGCTTTGAGTTTTTCTACATCTTCGAACAAACAAAAAGTCCTAGCCTCTAAAATATTTTTCAAATCGTCATTAAATATATTAATTTTATTTCTTTGAGTTCCTATAATTTCATTTTTGAATTTGATTTCAAAATCTATCTCAGAAGCTACTTTCGATTTATCTAATGATATACTTTTGCTTTCTTCTTCATATGAAATTTTTTTTTCTATTTTTATTAACTTAATTGGCGTTGATGAAGATTTTATTCCAGTAGATAAAATTTGTTCAATAAAAACTTTTGCCGATCCATCCAAAATTGGTAATTCTTGAGAGTTCACTTCAGCAACTAAGTTGTCTATTCCAAGTCCGTACAAAGCTCCCATTAAATGTTCAACTGTTGAAACCTTTACGCCATGCTCATTTGATAAAGTTGTACACAAAGTTGTATCTACTACATTGTCAAATGTAGGTATAACAATATTTTTTTCTTTTAAATCAGTTCTTTTAAAAGTAATTCCAGTGTTCGGTGCCGAAGGTAACAGGCTTAATTCTACTAGCTTGCCTGTATGCAAACCAACACCACTTAAAGATATTTTTTTGTTTATCGTTTTTTGATTTAAAATTGACATTGAGGAGACTATATAAAAATTAATTTCTTTGAAAAAACAACAAATGTTACAGAAAATTTCTATTTTCGATTAAAATACTCAAATAATTTCTCAAAAAATCCTTTATTCTCTAAACTTATAATTGGCTTTTGAGGTTGTATTTTTTTATTGTTTGCATCGAATTTTAAAGCACTATCACAGCTGTCTTTCTTGCCTTCATCAATTATAGACATTTCATTTATAAAACTAAATTCAGGTCCGAAGGATAAAAGATTATTACTTAATACTCTTGAGCCATTACCGGTAAAAAAAAGACTCAAGTCAGAATTAAATAAATTATTTTTAATTAAAGGACAGTTTAAAAATAATAATTCAATTATTTCTTCTAATCTAGAATTGATAATTTTTTTTAGTAATTCGTTATCTTTAGTATTATTTTTAGAAAATTTTATTTTTTTGGCTTCAGCCTTTCTGTAATCAATGTTTAAAACTTTGGAAATATCTTTTGTGATGTGATCACCTCCAATATGAGTATTATTTAAATATAGTAATTTATCATCTTTAAAAATTGTAAGAGAGCTTTTTTTTAATCCAATATCTATGAATGAGCTATAACCTGAAATTCCAATTTTATTAATTAATCCTAAAGATTTAATATAACTTGTGCAAAATATATTTTTTAATAAGATATGTTTTTTTATAAATAAACTTTTGATCGAATCACAAGTTTTTTTATTTATCATAACAATTTTAAGTTCAACGTTTGCTTTAGAAACTTCCTGTGAGATATTATCTGTATATTCAATGCTTTTATTATCAAAAATAATATTAGGTTTCATAATATGCAAAATATCTTGATCTTGATTGATTTTTTTAACTACTTGTTCAGACTCATTAATTAAATAGTTTATATCTTCATTTGTAACAATTTTTTTATCATAATTTTTTTGAATTGAAAAATCTAATGAGTGAATACTGGAAGAGTCCGTCATTAATAAAACTTCGTTCAAATGTTGCCCTATATCTTTTTCCGCTTTCATTATCAGATTAAAAATAGGGTGATTTTCAATGAAATTTTCATTTCTAGTGAAATCAATTTTTTCTTCGTAAAATAAACTTTGATTCAAAATTAATTTATCATAAATAGCTAGTCGTATATGAGTTGAACCAAATTCTAAAATTGAAATTGGAGAAGTAATATTAGTCATAACAAAATAACTCTTTTTTTAATTCTTAAATCTATAATTTTTACATTATTTAAGTTTGAATTTTCAATTATGTTTTTTAGTAAACTTAAGGAAATATCTAAATTATCAATGGGTAGCTTAACTATTATTTTATTTTTAAACAAAAGGTTCCATCGATTTGATTTGAAGAAATAAAACTTTGCAAAATCATTCAATTTAAATCCATTATTTATTAATTTTTTTTTCAAATCTAAGAATTTTTCAATATCGACTTGACCTACAATTAAAGGCAAATCATCTTTAACAAATTGTTTGTTTTTTATTGCTTTTCCATTTTCGCCTAGGTAAGTTTTTTGATTATCATAAAAATAGTAAGCTAAAATATTCGTCTCTTTTAGTTCTATTTTAATAACCGAAGGATACTCTTTTTTTATTTTATATTCGCTAATAATATTGAAGTTATCTAATATGGTTTTAATTTCGATTGGGTTTATTGAAAAAATATTAAAATTATAAAATTGATCTAAAGATGCTGATATTTCTTGGTTTATATTTTCTTCAATACTGCTTTTTAATATTATTTTTTTGATTTTAAAAAAGTTGTTAATAGAATTTGTTGAATTTACATTATGAATACTAAATAAAATTAATAGTAAAACTAAATATAGATAGATTTTACCTCTATCTATTAATTGAAGCATCATCAATTATCCACTTAATTAAATTATAAAAACTAATACCTTTATACTTTGCAATTTCAGGAACTAATGATAGTTCGGTCATTCCAGGTTGTGTATTTACCTCTAATAAATAAAATTTACTATTATTATACCTAAAATCACTTCTAGTTACTCCTCTACATCCAGTTATTCGATGGGCCTTCAAAGCAATATTTTCTATCTCTTTAATTTTTTTTTCCGGAAGATCTACTTGTAAAATATGTTTGGTTTTTGCCGTCTTGTCGTATTTTGCTTTATAATCGTAGAATTTCCTACGAGGAACTAATTCAATTGTTCCCAATTTTTTATTCCCCATAATTGCAACTTGTATTTCTCTTCCAGGAATATATTTCTCAATCAAAATTTCACGTTCATTATTTAATTTTTTAAGATTTTTAATAAAATTATATTTATTACAAATATAAACTCCAACACTGGAACCTTCATTTATAGGCTTTATTACTACTGGGAATTTAAATTTTTTTTCAATTGTATGAAAAATTTTTTTAAAGTTTTTCTTTAAATCTCTCCTTAAAATCAAATATTTGGGTGTAAGAATTCTATTTTTATAAAATAATTTTTTTGAAATTAGTTTGTTTATACAAATTGAAGACGCTTCTACACCTGAATGAGTATATTTTATTTTTTCATTTTCTAAAATCAATTGAATGTATCCATCTTCTCCATATCTGCCATGTAAAGCATTAAATATAACATTAGGTTTAAACTTTCTTATTTCTTTTATAAAACCATTTTTTGGATCAAGAATTTTACAAGAATAATCATTTTTAATCTGCTTATAAACTGATTTAGCTGTTTTTAAACTTATGTCTCTTTCTTTTGAATAACCTCCGGCTAATATTAATATTTTTTTCTTCATTTTATGAAATTAAAACTATTTCTAATTCAAGATTAACTCTTGTTTTTTTATATACATTTTCTTTTATAAAATTGATAAGATTTTTCATGTCTTTTGAAGAAGCTTTTTCTTTATTAATTAGAAAATTACAATGCTTTTCTGAAAGCTTTGCGTCACCAAACATTTTATTCGCTTCACTTATATCTATTGATTCTTTAATTAATTCCCATACCTTTTTATTAGTTTGATCCGCAGGATTCTTAAATGTGCTACCACTTGTTTTTACTCTGAGTGGTTGAGAGATCTCTTTTTTACTTTTTAATTCATCAATTTTTATTTTGATTATATCTTTTTTTGATAATTTGCCTTTAAAAGTTCCGCTAAGATAAATTAAATCTTTAGGCAAATTTGTAGATCTATAATTAAAGTTAATATCGGAGGAAGGTATTGTTAAAACTTTTCCAGTAAAATCTATAGCTTGAACTGAAACAATAATATCTTTGAACTCTCTGTCATAGCAGCCAGCATTCATTCGTATACCACCTCCTATTGATCCTGGTATACAAGATAAAAATTCAAAACCTTCAATATTATTTTCCATAGCAAATTCAGAAAGCTTTTTATCTAAGCAAGAACTGCCAGAAATAATAAAATTATCATTTAATTTTGAGATATTATTAAAATTCTTACCTAGTTTAATTATTGTGCCTTCATAAATTTCATCATCAAACAAAATATTTGATCCTGCACCTAAAACAAAAATTTTTCCTCTATTGTTATATTTTTTAAGAAATATCGATAAATCTTTTAATGAATTTGCAAATAAAAGAATTTTTGTCTTACCTCCTATATTAAACCAGTTTAATCTGGATAAATCATGATCAAAGTTTAAACGTGATTTGTCAGAAAATTCAATATTTTCTAAATCATATAATTTCATTTAATTAATTTAGGTAAATTTCTTATCCAATTGGTTATTGTTCCGGCACCCATTCCAATTACAATGTTGTCTCCATAGATATTATGCTTAACATACTTAGCTAGTTCTGTTTCGTTATTTATCATTATCAGTTCAACTTTAGAATTTTTTATTATTTCCTTTGCAAATTTAAAATAATCAAATTTTAATTTTAAATGTTCGCCAGCTTTATAAATTGGACACAATAAAACTTGATCTGAAAACTTAAAACATTTCGTAAACCTTTTTTTTAAAGAATTTAATCTAGAAATTCTATGTGGTTGAAATACTGAAATTATTTTTTTTGATTTATAAACTGCTCTCGTAGATTTAAGCAATTCATATATTTCGGTTGGATGATGAGCATAATCATCATAGTAAATACTTTTTTGATGCTCAAATATAAAATTAAATCTTCTTTGAACACCTTCAAATTCAAAAATTGCTTTTTTGATTAAATTAACAGAAATACCCATCATGATTGCTATAGCTATTGAAGCGCTACAATTTTTAATATTATGAATTCCAATTAAAGGTATTTTGAAAAATTTATATATTTTTCTTTCTTGGTTTGGCAAGTTAACTTCTAAATCAAATATTGATTTATTATATTGAAGCTTAATATTTTTAATCCTAAAATTTGATTTTTCACTTAATCCATAAGTAATTATATTTTGATTTTTAATTTTGTTTATAATCGATTTGTTATTTCTATCATCTAAACAAATAAGAGTTTTTCCGAAAGATGGTGTTTTTTCAGCGAATTCAATAAAACTTTTTTTTAGTTGCATTATTGAACCATAGTGTTCAAGATGTTCGTCATCAATATTAGTGATAATGGAATAAGTAAATGGTAACTGGAGAAAACTACCATCAGATTCATCAGATTCTAAAACACACCATTCTCCTTTGCCAAGTTTAGCAGAATTTCCAATTGAATTAATTACTCCACCATTAATTGTGGTGGGATCTAATTTAGATCTAGAAAATATTGTTGATACAATAGATGTGGTTGTTGTTTTTCCATGTGAACCAGAAACAACAACATTCTTATAAAGAGAAACTATGTTTGCAAGCATTTCCCCTCTTTTATATATAGGAATTTTTTTTTTCTTAGCTTCTACAAACTCTGGATTATTTTTCTTTATTGCTGAGGAAACAACTAGCAAAGTTGCATTTGATAAATGCTTTTTTTTATGTCCAATAAGAACGTTTATTTTATTCTTTTTTAATCTTTCAATATTTTTACCACTTTGTTGATCTGTGCCTTTTACATTAAAACCTAAATCTTTCATTATTAAAGCAAGGCCGCTCATTCCTATCCCACCAATTCCTACAAAATGAATTATTTCTTTTTTTCCTAAACTAATTTTCATTAAAATATTTTATATGTTTTCGATTTATGTTTTCCCAAGTTTTATTTTCGTTAAGTTTCATTAAATTGTTTTTTTTTTCAAAATATTCATTCTTATTGGCCATAATTTGATTAATTATTTCGTAAATATCACCAGAATTAAAGTTTTTTTCTTCCAATATCCAACAACAATTTAAATCATAATACCTTTTTGCATTTAAAAATTGATGATTATCTGTTGCATAAGGAAATGGTATAGAAATAAAAGGAATATTTAAATGAGCTAATTCGGCTAATGATGATGCTCCAGCTCTTGTTATAGCAATATCAAAGTTATTTTTTTTACATAAAAAATTGTCTTCAAAAAAAAATAAATTATTTTTAATATTATTTTTATCATATTCTTTTTTATAACTATCAATATCAAAACCTGGCGATAATTGTTGAGTTATCTCTATTTTATATTTTTTTGATATTTGAATTATTTCACTCTTTAAGTTTTTGCTAAAAAATAAAGATGCCTGACTTCCACCGATTATTAAAATTTTAAATGTATCATCTTTTGTTTCACTTATATTTTGCTTAGAGTAAAAACAATTATTTAATATTGGTTCAATTACAACCCCTTTGTAACCAGATACTACAGATTTTTCGTTACAACCTACAATAATATCTTTGTCGTAACACAATATTTGATAAGAAAATCTTAATAAAAATTTATTTGATCTTCCTATTATTGAATTTGGTTCAAATAAAATTATTTTTTTATTAAATATTTTAGCTGCTAGAACTATAGGTAAAGACATATAGCCACCAGTACTAATTACAATATCAATTTTATTTCCACTGAAATGTATTAATGATTTAATAAAAGCAAAAAACAAAAAAATAATTTTTAGAGGGAAAAGATACCTTTTTTCAGAAATTTTTTTTACTTCAAAAATTGTTTTTTTAATTTCTTTTGGTATATACTTTGCACCTCTTACATCAGTATAAAGACTAACATCAAATTCATTTTTTAAATGACTATATAAATTTAATGCAGGTACAACATGACCTCCTGAACCACCTGTTGATATTAAAATTTTCTTCAATTAATAAACTCTTCTTTTAGTTAGATTTAATATTATTCCAGAAATAATTGAAATACTAATTATTGAAGAACCTCCATAACTCAAATATGGAAGTGTCATACCTGTTGTTGGTAATACTCTCAAATTTACTCCAACATGCACAAAGGCCTGCATCATTAATAGTGATATCAATCCAATAAGTATCATCTTAAATAAATTATCGTTAGTATCTCTGATTTTTTTAAATATGTTATATGCAAAAAATATGAGTGATAGCATTATTAGAAGAATTATTACTATTCCAAACTCTTCGGAAATGACTGATACGATGTAATCAGTATGAGCCTCTGGAATTTTTGAATTTAAAGATCCTTCGCCAATACCTTTTCCAAAAAAACCTCCATCAATTATTGCTTCCGATGCTTTTTCAGATTGAAAATTATTATTGGAAGAACTATCAAAAAAAGAAGATATTCTTATTTTAATATAATTAAATTTTTCAACAAAAAAAACTAGATATGAAAGTAATAGAATAAAAACTCCGAATAGACCGAAAAAAATAATTAAATTAATTCCAGAAACAAACACTAAGGCCAACCAAGCAAAAATTATTAATATAGATTGGCCAATATCTGGTTGTGAAATAAGTAGTAAAATTATCGGAGCCATTAGAAACAAAGTTAACAAATATTTAAAATACAAATTATATTTTTGGTGATTTAATAGAGATGATAAAATTACTATGTAGAAAGGTTTGATTAATTCTACTGGTTGAAATCTTGGCAAAAATGGAAGGTCCAACCATCTTCTCGAGCCTTTTACTTCTACACCAATAAAGTGAACCAATAAAAGCAATAAAAAGGACAATATAAACAATCCAATTGATAGTTTTATTAAATAATCCTCTTTAATTAACGAAAATATAAACATGACCACAAAACCCAATAAAATAAAAGCAAAATGTTTTATAAAAAAAAAATATGAATTAGTATTTAATCTATCTGAAGCAATTAAAGAAGTTGAAACTAAAGAAAAAAATAATCCAGCAATAAAAAATGATATGATTAATATTAAGATTGTTTTATCGATATTTTTCCACCAACTATAATAATTATCATAAATATTTAATTTATTTATCATATATATTTATTCAAAATTATTCGTTTTACAACTTTATTAAAGTAGTTTCCTCTCTCTTCAAAATTTTTGAATTGATCGAATGAAGCCGCAGCTGGACTAAACAAAATTGTTTTTTTATTTGAATCTTTGTTTGATATTCTTTTTATTGCATAGATTGCATTTTTCAAACTCTTAAAATATTTAAATTTAATTTTGTTTTTAAATTGGTTTACAAAATATTTTTTGTTTAAGCCAATTACATAAGCAGTTATATTTTTATAATATTTTTTCTCTAATTTAAATTTATCACCTTTCTTGAACAGGCCACCAACTATCCAATAAATATTTTTATAAGTTGATAAAAGTCCAGTTGTAGAAGAAAAGCTTGTAGATTTGGAGTCGTTAATAATTATTAAATTCTTTTTATTATAAATAATTTGTTTTCTATATTTTAACCCACTGAATTTATTTAAAGACTTAAATATTTTACTATCTGAAAATTTGAATTTTTTGCATATTGAATAAACAAAATGAATATTATTTAAATTATTTTTATCAAGCAAATATTCATTATTTATTTTTTTTTTAAAAAAAGTCTGTTTGTTATAATTTAATTTATTAAGTTTAGATTTAATATTTTTTTTCGAAATATGTTTATTAATTATTAAATTTTCATTTTCAATATATGAATTATTGCTTTTATTTTGATTAAAAATTAACTTAAGTTTCGCTTTAGCATATTGATTTATATTTCCATGTCTTTCTAAATGATCAGCGCTTAAATTTAAGATTGCGGCATGATCTGTTTTAAAATACTTACTATAGAAAATCTGATATGATGAAGCCTCAATAATAAATATTGTTTTTTGGTCTATTTTTTTTTCTAAAAGTAGAGGATTTCCTATATTGCCTACCAATCTAACATCTAACTTATTTGATTTAAAAATATTGTATAACATTTGACATGTTGTGGATTTACCATTCGTACCCGTTATTGTTATTTTTATATTTTTAGGAAAAATTAAATAAAAAATGTCTAGTTCAGTAATTATTCTTTTATTATTTTTAAATAAAAAACTTTTAAGTTTACATTTTTTTATATCAATACCTGGACTTAAAACAATATAATCGAATTCTTTTTGAACAATTATGTTTTTACTTAAAAAAAAACTTTTGTTTTTTTTATTTTTTAAAGAATTATTATCGTCATAAACTGTAATATTGTTATTTTTTGATAAATATTTAAGACAAGCTTTACCAGAAAGTCCCAAGCCATAAATTAATATTTTTTTATTGATAAAAGTTTCTTGGCCAAACATTATCTTAATTTTAATGTTGCAAGTCCAATCATTGCTAGTATTAGTGATATAATCCAAAATCTAATGACTACTGTAGATTCTGCCCACCCTTTTTTTTCAAAGTGATGATGGATAGGAGCCATCATAAAAATTCTTTTTCCAGTTAGTTTAAAAGAAATAACTTGTACTATTACTGAAACTGCTTCTAAAACAAACAGACCTCCTGTTATTGCTAATACAATCTCGTGTTTAGTAACTACTCCTACTGCTCCTAAAGAACCTCCTAAAGCTAATGAACCAGTATCGCCCATAAATATTTTCGCAGGTGGTGCATTAAACCATAAAAAACCTATAGATGCTCCGATGATTGCTCCACAGTAAACTGCTATTTCTCCTACGCCCTCTATGTATGGAATTAATAAATATTCAGCAAAAATAATATTTCCTGAAACATAGCTAATGAAAGCAAAACATCCCGCAACTAATATTACAGGAACAGTGGCCAATCCATCAAGACCATCTGTCAAATTCACAGCATTTGATGAGCCAATAATTACAAATAAATAAAAGGGAATAAAAAACCATCCTAAATTAATTACCAAGTTCTTAAAAAACGGGAAATACAAATTTGTAGTCTGATCTGAGTCTATAAAATTATATAATATAATTAATGAAATTAAACCGAGAGCAATTTGAACAATTAACTTAAATTTTGATGAGATTCCTTTTGAATTATTATTTTTAATTTTTTTATAATCATCAAATGCACCCAATATTCCAAATGAAAAAGTAATAAAAATTAATAACCAATTATATGGATTATAAAGATCAGCCCACAGAAAAACTCCTGAGAATAGTCCAATTAATATTAAAACACCTCCCATAGTTGGTGTTCCTATCTTTTTTATTAGATGATCCTTTGGTCCGTCAGAGCGAATAGGATTCGTAATTTTCTTGATAGAGAAATAATTTATAAATTTGTCTCCAATTAGAAAAACTATTAGCATTGCTGTAATTATTGTTAATCCAGTTCTTACTGTTAAGAAATTAAAAAAATTTAAAAAAGAGTAGGTGTCTGAGTAGCTTGTGAGTAAATTATACAGCATTTTATTTCATTTATAAATTTTGAATTATTTTATTTAAACCTGTTGAGTTAGATCCTTTTACCATTAAAAAACTCTTATTGGGCAAATCTTTATTAATAAAATTTAAAATCTCCATACTATTATTTAACATTTTACCTCTCATTTGTGTTTTTAATTTGTTAAATGTATGTTTTGTTAGTTTTCCATAAGTATAAGCTTTGTTCACTTTTGCTTTGTTTATATATTCTGCAATTTTTATATGAAGTTTTTTAGAATATTTTCCAAGTTCAAGCATATTTCCAATCAAAAGAAATTTCTTACTTTTTTCTTTATAAGTTTCATCAAATTTTTCTAAAGCAAATTTAAACGATAGAGGATTTGAGTTATAGCTCTCATCAACAATAGTTAATTTTTTTGATCCTTTTTTGTAATTAATTACAGAGCCCCTACTTTCCGGAATATTAAAATTTAGAAATAAATTATTATTTAATTTTTCAATTTCAAAATAATTAATAATTATACTTAAAGAAGCTAAAATATTTTGTTTATAATTTAATAGCTCCTTCGAAATCAAAAAAGATTTAATTTTATTATTAATCTTTAAGGTTATTAAATATTTATTTTTGATTTTTTTCTCATTTAAAAAAACAATGTTTGCATTTTTATTTTTTTTACTAAACGAGATAATTTTTATTTTTTGTTTTTTTGCTTTTTTTAAAAAATAACTATAATATTTATCATCTCTATTTATCACTATTGTGCCGCCTGGAATGATGTTATTGATCATTTCACTTTTAGCCTGTGCAATTTGTTTCAAATTTTTAAAATTTTCTATATGTGCATAGGATATATTTGTTATTAAACCTAGATTTGGCTTAATCAATTTTGTTAATTTATCAATTTCTCCTTTTTTATCCATTCCAACTTCAAGAACCACAAACTTTGTCTCTTCAGGTGCATTAAATATACTTAACGGAACACCGTACTTATTATTAAATGAATTTTTTGAAAAATATGTTTTTGCTAATTTACTTAAACAAAAGCCTGTTAATTCTTTAACAGATGTTTTTCCAGCTGATCCAGTAATAGCTATGTTATTTGCATGCAAAGATTTTCTATATATTGAACTTATTTTATTAAAAACATTTAAAGGGTTTTGCTGAAATATTATTTTTGGATTTTTAGATTTTTTATTTGATAAAGCTAAAATGGCACCGTTTCTAGTCGCATCATCTGCATACAAATTTCCATCAAATTTTTTACCTTTTACGCCAATAAAAATTGAATTTTTATTTATTTTTTTTGAATTTATTGATACCGAATTTATAAAGCTCTTATTTTTTAAAAAATTGTTTTTTAAAGTTTCACTTAAAATATTTGTTTTTATTGATTTAGATAAAGTTAAATTTTTTTTATTAATTGCCTTTAAAATTTCATTTTTATCAGAAAAAAATTTTCTTTTTTTATACTCTTGATAATTCTCGTGTCCCTTTCCTGCAACAATTAAAATATCCCCTGAATTTAATTTATCTACAGCCATTAAAATAGCTCTAGCTCTAGAAGAAATTTCAATAAATTTATTATTTTTAATCCCCTTTTTAATTTGATTTCTAATTAATTTAGGATTTTCAAGTCGTGGATTGTCATCTGTAAGATAAATCATTTCACAATATTTATTTGCTATAGTGCCCATAGTTGATCTCTTTTCTTTATCTCTGTTTCCTCCGCAGCCAAAAACTAAAGAAATTTTACTTAGAGGATATTCTTCTTTAGTGTTTAATATTGCAGTTTTTAATGCCTCCGGAGTATGAGCATAATCAAGAATAACATTAGATTTATTCTTTATATTTCCAATTTTTTCTAATCTTCCAGGTATTGGTTTTATTTTGTGAATTGATTTTAAAATATCGTTTATTTTTATTTTGGATAAATATGCGGCAACAATTGCAAACATTAAATTTTTGATTTGAATATCGCCAATTAGCTCTGTTTTAAAAAAATATCTTTTATTATTGAATGAAAAATCAACCTTTTTTTTATTATTAACTTTCTGAATATTTATAATACTTATAAAAGATTTCTCTGCACCGAGGCTATATTTTTTTAATTTTCTTTTTTTTGAAATTTTATTTAGTTGTTTAGTTTGCACAATTTTATCCTCAAATATTATATTTCCTCTATTCTTTAAAAGTTTATTAAAAAGAATTAGTTTTGAATTTAAGTAATTTTTAAAAGTCTTATGATAATCAAGATGATCTCTTGATAAATTAGTAAATAAAGCAGTATTAAAATTTATACCATTTAATCTTTTTTGTTTTAATCCATGACTAGATGCTTCTAATATCACATTATTTACATTTAATTCTTTTAGTTTTTTTAATACTTTTTGAATATTTATAGGATCGATAGTTGTATTATTTGTTTTTAAATTTAATTTTTTTGATAAAATCCCTAGTGTTCCAATCGCAGCTGCTCTTTTGTTATTTAAAGTTAATATTTGATAATAAAAATTTGCTATAGATGTTTTTCCATTAGTGCCTGTTACAGCAATTATATTTTTGGGTTTTTTTAAATAAAAATTACTTGCTACTTCAGCTAATAGTTTTCTTAAATCTTTGCAGTGAATAAATAAGATTTTATTTTTAGTAAAACCTTCAAACTTTAAATTGGAAACAATTATTTTAGCGCCATTTTTAATAGCATCATTTATATAATCATTGCCATTTGAATTATTTCCACTTATTGCAAAAAAAATATCATTAGACTTACATTCTTTACTATTAAATCTAATTTCTTTAAATTTAATCGATTTATATTTCTGATTGATATTTTTAAATACTTTACCTAGTAACATTTATTTTAAATTCTTAGTATTTTGTGGCTAAAATAGGTCCTATTTTTTCAATTATCTTTCCTGCGACTTCTGCGGCTGTCCAGCCTGCAGTATTAAATTGGGTGCCTTTAATTTTCCATCCTGACCCATCTTTGAATTCATATATATAATCTTTATTTGGTTTTGGTTCATCTAACATAACAACTAATGCATATTTTGGATCTGATGCAGGGAATATTGAAGCAAAGGTGTTTATCTTATTTCTTGAATAACCTCCTGCAATTGATTTTTGTGCAGTTCCAGTTTTACCAGCAATTTCATAACCATCAATATTTGCAAAACTAGCGGTACCTTCTTTTGTAGTTACAATCTTTCTTAAAGCTAAATTTACTTTGTTTGATACATCTTCTGAAATAATTTGTTGATATCTAATATCTCCTTTTTTTTCATCTAAAATTAAAGTAGGTTTAACCTCATAGCCTCCATTAGAAATTATTGAATATCCTTTGGCCAATTGTAATGGAGTAGTTGTGATTCCATGTCCATATGCAGAAGTTGCAAGTTTGCATTTTCCCCACTTAAATTTTAATGGAGTTCCAATTTCCTCTATGTCAAAATCTAAAGTATTAAGTAATCCCAAATCATTCAAAAATTTTTGAAATTTTTCTAATCCAACTTTTTGAGCTATTCTAATTGATCCAATATTACCAGATCTAATTAAAATTTGTTCTGCTGTTAAATCTGATGGAATTTTATTATCATATTCACCTATTGAGAATTTGCTACAGTATATTTTTTTCTCAAGATTTTTAAATTCTGTGTCTGGATCTATAGATCCTTCATTTAAACCTGCTGCATAAGTAAATGTTTTAAATACTGAACCTAGTTCATACACTCCCTTTGTGGCTCTATTAATTAAATTTTTATCCTCTAAAAGTTGTCTTTTGTTTAGATCGTAATCTGGCAAAGATAACAAAGATAAGATCTCACCATTTTTTGAGTTCATAAGAATTGCTGCAGATCCAATACTATTAAAAATTTTTTGAAATTTAATCAGCTCTTCGCGTATCAAATATTGTAGATTAAGATCAACGGTAAGTTTAAGATCTTTGTTTGAGTCTTTTAAATTTTTATCAAAACTTTTTTCTAATCCAGATACACCATTATTTTCATTATCTATTTGTCCTATAATATGACTAAATAAATTTTTTTGAGGATAAACTCTGGTGACTCTATTTTCTGGTATTAAAGATTTATCCCCAAGCATCATTAATTTTTCATAACTTTCAGGATCTAATTCTTCAGCAAAATAAAAAAACTTTTTTCCACTAAGTTTTTCTTCTATTAGATAATAATTTTTATCTGGAAATAATATTTTTAAATTTAAAAGTAATTTTTTTTTATTAATAACTAAATTTGGGTTTATGCCAATATTTCTTGTAATTATTGTTTTGGCTAATATTTTGTTATTTCTATCTATAATATTACTTCTAATTTCTTTTTTCGAATTAACTATACTATTTTCAGGAAGTTTTTTTCCGGTTAAATAAAATGCTTTTAAAGAAAAAATAAATAAAACTAAGACAAACGTAAAAAAAATAAATGCAGTCCTATTAAAAGAAATATTTAACTTATTTTTATCATACTTGCTTCCTAGTTTTTCAAAATCATTTTCTAAACTAAAAATAGTTTTTTCTTTACTCATTTTTATCTGAATTTTTTAAATTTATTTCATTTATATTGTCTATTACTGTTATATTTTCTTTAGAACTGTAACCAAGCTCATTATCAAAATATAAATTATTTAATTCTAATAATTTTTCTGGAGAACTGAGGTAGTCATGTTCTAATTGAACAAGCTCTTTAACACTATTTAAATAATTAATATTTTCTTTAACTGAAAATATTTCTTCATCCAATTTTTTAGTATGATTTTTTATAAAAGTAGTTGAAATTATTAATGTTAATATTGTTAAAATTAATAATTTTCTTAGCATAATTTTTTTCCAATATTCTCAATTTCTATCAAGTTTTTAAATTTTAATAAAAATTCCTCAAAATTCGCTCCTTCTTTTATTTTTCTTGCATACCTTAATTTTGCTGATCTCGATGGTGGGTTTTTTTTAATCTCTTCTGTTGAAGGAATAATTACTTTTTTATTTAATACTTCAAAAATTTTATTTTCATTTTTTGAACTTGGTAAATACCTTGAAACTTTTTTATCTTCTGAGTAATTTTTAAAAAAAAATTTCACAATTCGATCTTCTAATGAATGAAATGTAACAACAACAATATATCCATTTACTGGTAATAATTTATATGCATTAATTAATCCAAAAATTAACTCGCTAATTTCTTGATTTACAAAAATTCTAAGTGATTGAAAAATCTTTGTAGATTTATTTATTTTAAAATTATAATTTTTTTTTTCTTTATTTATAATTTCAACTAAATCTTCAGTTTTAAGTATATGGTTATTTCTTTTTCTAAATATTGCTTGAGAAATTTTTTTTGCATCCTTTTCGTCACCGAAAAATTTAAAAATTTTTGTTAGATCTTCTTTATCTAATTTATTAATTGCTTCATGAGCTGAAAATTGATTTAATCCTATTTTCATATTTAGTGTCCCTTTTGAATTAAATGATAAGCCTTTTTCTTCATCAAAAATTTGATCAGTTGAATAACCTAGATCAAATATGATCGCTTTAATATTTTTGGAGTTTATGTTTTTTATTTCACTAAATTTTTTGTGATTAAATTCAAATCTATCTTTAAAATGCTTTTTAAATCTTTCAGATAGTTTAATTGCGTTACTATCTCTATCAAATGCGATAACTTTATTTTTTGAATTTTCTAAAATTTTTTCTGAGTATCCGCCTTGACCAAAAGTACAATCTAAAAAAGTGCCACTATATTGAGGGGAAATAATCTTGATAATTTCATCAAGCAATACAGGAAAGTGTTTTTTTTCCAGATTGATAGTGGCACTCATCTATTTTTTTGAAGAACATTAATTTTTTTGTCTTCTCAAAAATGCAGGAATTTCGAGTTCGTCTTCTTCTGTGTTTTTATCCTCTTGTTCTAATGTATTTTGATTTTCATTAACATTATCAAAAAGTTCAAAACCTCCTTCTTCTTGTAAACCAAAGTTTTCTAAACCATTTGAGGGTTCTGACTCTTGAATTTCTTGTTTTTCAAAGTCATGAGTTTCATTTACTAATGATTCTTGCGCAACTTCAGTAGCTGCATGATCGTTAGCTTCACTAGACTCATTTATGTTTTCTGAATATTGAGTTTCATTTATACCTATTTCATTATTTACATGAACTTCTTCCTCTAATTTTAAAGCTGTTGCACCGTTTGAAATAGGAGCATTTGTTGATGCTTGAAAATTGAAAGACTCCGACATATTTAGATTTGAGAAATCAGAGTATCCAGGATTTCTATTCTGTATTCTGTGAACCATATTAATAACTGATTTAGACTCTGGTTGTTGACCATCTAATGAAGTTGCAACGATTGAAACACGCATTTTACCATCTAGTTGAGGATCGGTAATTGCACCAATAATTAGTTCAGCCTCCGGGTCAACTTCAGATCTTACTTTATTTACTGCCTCATCAACCTCAAATAATTTTAGATCTTTTCCGCCAGTAATATTTACTAGTAAACCTTTTGCTCCTTTTAAAGTATAGTCATCAATTAAAGGATTTGTTACTGCTATTTCGGCAGCATTAATCGCTCTTCCTTCACCTTCTGCTTCACCAGTTCCCATCATAGCTTTGCCCATTGCGCTCATAACTGATTCAACATCAGCAAAATCTAAATTGATTAGACCTGGTCTTACCATTAAATCTGTTATACTTTGTACACCGTGTAACAAAACATCATTTGAAAGTTGAAATGATGATTCAAATGTAGTTTCCTCATTTGCAATTTTAAACAAATTTTGATTTGGAACTACAATTATAGTATCGACATGTCTTCTTAATTCTTCTAGTCCTTGAAGAGCTCTTCTCATTCTTGAAGGGCCTTCATATAAGAAAGGTAAAGTAATCACTCCTACAGTTAAAATATTTAATTCTTTTGCAGCTCTTGCAATTACATGGGCGGCGCCAGTTCCTGTTCCGCCTCCCATTCCTGCAGTGATAAAACACATATTTGCACCTTGTAAAATATTAATTATCTCATTCAAAGATTCGTCTGCAGAAGCTTGTCCTATATCGTGTTTTGCTCCAGCTCCTAATCCTTTTGTGAGATTAATTCCTAATTGAATTCTAGTTTTTGCTTTATTTAATTTTAAATCTTGCGCATCAGTATTAACTGCAATAAATTCTACACCTTGTAATCCGGCATCAATCATTCCATTAATAGCATTTCCGCCAGCTCCTCCTATTCCAAGAACAAGTATTCTTGGTTTTAATTCTCTTATATCTGGTGTTTTAAAATCTATTGTCATTGTTTTATCCCCTTCTAGTTGTTTATTTGTTTTTCCCATTTAAGGCTAGATCTATAAAGATTAGATTTTTTTTTAGCATTTGCCCTAAATTTTTCAAAAGCAGTTGGTTCCCATATTTGAAATGTTTTTCCTTGACCAACAAAAAATACGTTATTTTTAATTTTAGAATGTTTTAGTAACTTTGTTGTTAAAATAATTCTACCTTCTCTATCAAATTGAAGATTAACACTTTCTGATAATATTGAAGTTGCAAAATAATCCTTCTTTTCTTCAAAGGGGTTTAAAGAATCTATTGTATTTGAAATTTTTTCTATTCTATCTTGAGGCCAAGCCTCTACACATTGATTATTAAATGATGGAAAACAAACTATGCCATTATAGCCTAAATTAGATAAATAAGATCTATATGATGCTGGCACTGACACCCTTCCTTTTTTGTCCAATTTGTTTTCGTACGTAGATAAAAACATATATCATAATTTACCCAATTATGGGTTTTTATGGGATAATATGGGTTTTTTTCTTAATGGTCAATAACTAATTTTATGCCGAATTTTTTAATATTCGACTGAAAATCCTATTAAGTTTGGAAGTATATTTTAGATTTTTGCCAGATAAACTATAAGCCGGGTTCTGTCATTTAAACCTATCATTTGTCTAGGCCTTAAATCGCTTTAAGGCTCAAGCAACTAACCCTGATGACTAGCCAAAGACAGCTTTTAGTTATTTCTAACAATGTCATCTCTACTCAGTCTTGCTCTCAGTGGGGTTTTCCATGCGCTGCTTGTTACCAAACAGCCGGTGTGCTCTTACCACACCTTTTCACCCTTGCCTTGATGAGGCGGTTTATTTTCTGTGGCACTATCCCTGGGGTTACCCCCGCCAGCCATTAACTGGCACTGTGTCTTTGTAGAGCCCGGACTTTCCTCATCAAATTTCTTTGATGCGATAAGTCATTTATCTGGCAACTTCAAAATATCCATTATTATAGATTTTTCAAGAAAATTTAATGGTCAACTAATTTTGCTTAGTGTTTTCGCTATTAATAAGCATTCCAGATCAATTTTTCCATTTGTTAATTTTTGCCGAAATCGTCTTTGAAAACTTTTGATAAGTCGATTTTTTTTTTCTTTTCTTAAAATGTTGTTGAAATACCCTATTTTAAATAAAAATTTAAAAAACCTGATTTTATCAGAATTAGCAATTTCTTTATTTCTAAGTTTTATTAATTTTTTTTCATCAATATTGTGCCAATAGCTAATTTTTTTTTTAGATAAATACTGCCAAGGAAATTTCTCACCTGGATCTTTTTTTCTATCAAAAGATATATCTGAATGTCCAAGTATGTTTGATTTTTTAATACTATATTTTTTAATCAGATATTTAGATAATTTTATTAATGATTTTATTTGTTTTTTAGAATAATTTTCGTATCCAAACTTGTGACCTTTGTTTGAAATTTCGATTCCAATAGATTTTTTGTTCAACGATTTATCTTTTTTCCAATTTGATTTTCCAGCATGCCATGCTTCATAAAGATCTGGTACCATTATAATTATTGAGCCATTTCTTTTTATAAAATAGTGGCAACTAACCTTTGACTTGTCATCTGTTAGTCTATTTATTGCCTTACTTTCGCTCCTCATTCCAGTGTAGTGATAAATTAAATATTTAACCGATTTTACATTTCTCTTATAGGTTGAAAAATTAGGTGAATAATTTGTTAAGGTTTTTATGGGTATTGCGGTCATCAATTATATAAAATATAGATTTACTTCTACAAAAGATATAATAAAAATTAATTGTATGTATAGGATATTAAGAATTTTTATTATCTCATTATTTATAGCTACCTCTTCATTTGCTGGGAGTGACGGGCAAAACGAATTATCTAAAGAATCTAACGGTCAGGTTAAAGATTGTTTTGAAGGAATTAACAGGGGAATTTTTGCTTTTAACCAAGTTTTAGATAATATCATAGTAGAGCCTCTTGCTAAGGGTTATAGGTATTTACCTTCTCCTATAAGAACTGGAACAAGCAACGCAATTAGCAACTTGACATTGGTTGTTACAATACCAAACAATATTCTTCAGGGTGATTTTGGTTTAGCAGGAAAAAATACAGGCAGATTTATAGTTAATAGCACAATTGGAGTTTTAGGATTATTTGATCCAGCTACAAAAATCGGTTTAAATAATTACGAAAAAGAAGATTGGGGACAAACATTAGCTACATGGGGAGCTGGAGAAGGATGTTATTTAGTTTTACCAATTTTAGGACCTTCAACTGTAAGGGATACTGTTGGCTCTTTAGCAAGTTATATGAGTGGCGATGCTTGGTATAATATAACAGTAAGAAATGATACTCATTATGTTTCGGATTTTGATTATTATGCTTCAGTAGCAACCAACGGAATAGATTTTAGAGCAAAAAATATTGAATCATTTCGAAATTTAGAGAAAAACTCACTTGATTTTTATGCATCTGTAAAAAGTTTGTACTTACAGGATAGAAGAAAAAGAATCGCAAATTCTGACGATATAACCGAAACAATGGATGATAGCGATTGGGAAGAGATAGAAACTCAATAATTTATTCTTAAATCATGCAATCAAAAAAAATAAATAAGTTATTTTTTTTAATACTCACAATATTATTTATTAATACTGAATTATTAGCAAATCCTAAAGAATTTATTTCTAAATTAACCGCCAATGCTTCAGAGGTTTTGGCGGACAGCGGAAGTAAAGATCAAAAAATGTCAAAACTAATAATTCTAGCCGAAGAAAATGTTGATATTAATGGTATAGGAATGTACACGCTTGGAAAATACAGAAAAAGTCTGAGTGAAAATCAAATTAAAGAATACAA
The DNA here is from genome assembly GCA_964465855.1 of uncultured Candidatus Pelagibacter sp. Lineage (GTDB taxonomy): Bacteria > Pseudomonadota > Alphaproteobacteria > Pelagibacterales > Pelagibacteraceae > Pelagibacter. The sequence continues at coordinate 28,992 of CAYXLK010000007.1, forward strand.
GACATTATTTAGAAAATATTTCTTAAAAAGCTTTTCTAGTAGATTATCGGAATATACAGATCCAAAAATTAATGTTTTATCAGAAGAAATTATTAATAAAAAATATACAATCGTTTCTTCAGTTTTAGAAGCAAATGAAAAGAGACCGAAGATTAAAATTGATTGGAGAGTTTATACAATTAATCCAGAAAAACCTCTAGTAAGAGATTTAATTATTGAAGGTTTAAGTTTAGTAAGAACACAGAGAGAAGAGTTTAGTTCTGTTATCCAAAACGGTGATGGTAATATTGAAGTTCTATTTTCAAATTTAAGGAAATTTATTGCAAATTAATGGTGGGCCCCGCCAGGACTCGAACCTGGGACCAATACATTATGAGTATACTGCTCTAACCAACTGAGCTACAGCCCCTCTCCTCTAATAAATAAATTAATACCTGCAAGAGTTTCGATATTGTTTCAAGTTAGGAGGTCTTATTCTTAGTCATTATAAATTGCAAATGTATATATTGAAGATGATTTTTCTTTATAGTTATAATAAAATCCTCCAGTGGACACAAAACTTACATATTGTTTTCCATTATAATTAATAATTATTGGTGGTGCGCTTCCCGCAGCCTCCATTTTATAAGTCCATAACTCTTCGCCTGTTTTGGAGTCAATGGCATATGCCAATAAATCCTCTGTTCCAGTTGCAAACAAAATCCCTCCAGCATTAAGAGCTAAACCACCCCAAATTGAGGTTCCAATCTTTTTTTTTTTACCATTAATTTTTAAATAACCCAAAGGAGATTTCCATTGAATTTTTCCACTAACAAGATTTAATTTTGCTATATATCCCCAAGGAGGGTTTGAGGCTGGCAAACCATCTTTTGTGCGAAATATTGTCCAGGCTTTAACATTTGCATAAACTCTTACCTCATGATTTTTTTCTAGTTTTTTATCCCACCATTTGAAAAGGTTTTGAATTTTTAAAGATTCTTTATTCGTTAATTTTAAATCTTCATGTTTAATATTAATATTATCCATTGAAATTTTACTATCTAAATCGGGTAATAGATAATATCCAACAAGTGCTGGAACATATTTAGTATGTATTGCGCCTTTAATTTTATTTATTCCATTTCTATGCTTTCCATGACAACTAGAACATTTATTAATATAAAATTTATGATTATCTCTTAATTTTTTATCAAAGGAAGTCTGTAGTTCAATCGATATCATATATGGTCTCGCCCTCCATGGGAAATTGTTTGCAGGAATATATAAATTTTGATTTATTGGATCTATTGTCGCGCCAGTCCATTGTGCACCACCTGCCAGACCCAATATAATTAAATCTCTATTAAGATAAGGAGGCACATACCATCCATATTCAGCGTCTTCTAACTCTTTTTTAATTTCTAATTGTTTTGATTTTGATAATTTATTTATGTCATCCAAACTAAAATCAATTTTAGAAAATTTTTCAGGTTTTTGTAAGTCTATTTGAAATGGGGAAGTAATTTCTCCAGGAATTTTTGACCTAGGAGCTCTTTTATAAGTAATATCAAAAATTGGTTGTCCGGTATTTCTTTCAAGTATAAGAGTATTTCCTGTTTTGGTTACTGAAATTACTACTTCGTAAACTTTGTTTTCAATTTTAAGGTCGTGTAAAACTGGAGGACTTGGTATATCATAATCCCATAAACCATGAGCAGTTTCCTGAAAATCCCATAAAACTTTTTTTTTATTTATATCAACTGCAATAATACTTGATGACCTTTCGTTTTTTCCTTTTCTTTTTACACCGTATAAGCCCGGACGAGGGTCGCCGGTAGAAATAAAAACAACACCTTTTTTATTATCAAACGCAACTCCAGACCAGGGTATACCACCTAAAAAATTTCTTTTATCGTATAACGGAATTACATCAATAAGTTTTCCATCATTGGAATTAAAAATTGAAACAGTTCTATTTAATCCAACTACTATAAGTTTTTTCTTATAAATTATTGGTGCAACTAAAGAAAAAATTTTTACAGATCCATTATTACCAAATTCTTTAATTTTTTCACCATTATTAATATTAATTTTATACAGTTCACTTCCTATTGGAATATATAAAACATTTATATCTAATTCATTATCATAAGTAGCGAGCATACCTCTTTTAGAAGGAAGAAAAAGTGATTGAAATTCCCATTCCACTTCTCCTGTTTCTATATTTGCCGCAACTATTTTTCCATCAGCTGTTGTAAAAATAAGCTTTCCATCAATAAAAATTGGATTTAGTTCAATATTTTGTTTCCATTTTTTTTTACCAGCAGCTAAGTCTGTTTTATTTATTGAAGAATACTTCCATAATAGTTTTAATTTAGAAATGTTATTTTTATTTATTCCACTTTCATTGTCATATTTTGTATTCCAATTTCCTCCGTGGGATCTTGTCCATGTATAATATTCTTGGTAATTATCTGGCAATGTGCGAATTGAATTCTTATTATAATTTTCGTTTTCAATCAAACCTTTGATGAAAGGTGTTTCAATATTTGTATAATTAGTTAATTTTTTTTCTTTTTCATCTTGCTTGTTTGGAATGTCGTCTAAAACATAATCGGGAGTAATGTGAGTTCTCTTAATTGCCCTAAAAATATCAAATAAATAAGAATAATCTACCAATAATAATTTTAAATTTTTTGTGAGATGATCTTTTGAAATACAATTTTTTAATTGCTGAGTTTCTAAATTCATTATTGATTTAAATATTATTGGTGTTTTGCAACTTTTATGAAAAAATAAATTATAAGAAACGATTATAATAAATATAAATAAGAAGAAAAAAATAAATTTTAATTTATTCATCATCTCTTATATCAATATTATTGAATATTCGGTCAATGTTTTTTCAAAAATTCCTTCACCATAAAATTTATCTTTTTAACAAAAAACTACTGTTTTAATCTTTTTAGTAATCTACATATCTAAAAAAAATCCACCTATTCTAGTAAACAAATTAAGAAAAGTTAGCTTTATTTAAGAAAAAAAAGACTTAAAAAATATTTTTTGGTGGGCCCGCCAGGACTCGAACCTGGGACCAATACATTATGAGTGTACTGCTCTAACCAACTGAGCTACAGGCCCTAAAGATTTTGATATATACTAAAATAAAATAAATAAGTCACTTTAATAAATTAATAAATAGATTATTTTTCCTATATTTTATATATGTTTAAAGCATAAAATTATTATGAGATTAGATAAATCAGAAACTTTTAAATATTTTAAAAAATCAGACCGGCTAAGTCTTAAATGGAATAGTTATTTTTTAGTATACGATAAAATATTTAGAAAATATAAAAATAAGAAAATAAAATTTGTTGAAATAGGGGTTGCAAATGGGGGATCTTTATTTATTTGGAGAAAACTCTTTGGAAAAAAAGCAAAAATAATTGGAATTGATGCAAATCCATACTCCAAAAAACTTTCTAGATATGGATTTAAAATTTACACAGGAGATCAGAGTGATCCTGATTTTTGGAAAAAATTTTTCAAAAAAGAAGGTAAAGTAGATGTTATATTAGATGATGGAGGGCATAAGAATTTACAGCAGATTAGCACAGTTCATTACACCCTTCCATATGTTAAAGATGGAGGAATGATTGTTGTGGAAGATATGGCAACCAGTTATTTAAAAAAAGAGTTTTATAATCCTTCTAGATTTTCATTTATTAATTTTTGCAACAAAATAATTGAATTTATAAACTATAGATCTGGATTAATAAAAAAAAAAATGAATTTCTATTCTAAAAAAATTTACTCTATAGAATTCTTCGACTCAATTGTTGTGCTCAATATAGATACCTCTAAATGCTTTAAAAGCAGATCAATATCTAACAATGTAAATGATCCAAGCTTGAATGAAATGAGAAATTCATTCCATTTTAAAAAAACAAGAGAAGTAATAAAAAATAAATTTCCTTTTTTAAAAAATTCAAAATTTTACAATAAAGTAGAAAGAAAAATATTTTATAGAAATAAACTATTAAATTTTAAAGAAAATTTAATTATAAAAAAAATATTAAGAAATATAAATTAATGGTGGGCCGTGTTGGTTACGCTCCAACTACCCCTGCAATGTCAATGCAGTACTCTACTATTGAGCTAACGGCCCAAAAAAATTAGCTCTCTAAAAAACTTTTTAATTGTTTGGATCTGCTTGGATGTTTTAATTTTCTAAGTGCTTTTGCTTCTATCTGTCTAATTCTTTCTCTTGTTACAGAAAATTGAAGTCCTACTTCTTCTAAAGTATGATCTGTATTCATTCCTACTCCAAAACGCATTCTTAAAACTCTCTCTTCTCTTGGAGTAAGTGTAGATAATATTTTTGTTGTTGCCTCACTTAAGTTTGATTTTATCGCTTGGTCCATTGGATCTAATGCTTTTGTATCTTCTATAAAATCTCCAAGGCTACTATCTTCTTCATCTCCAACAGGTTTTTCAAGAGAAACTGGTTCTTTAGATATTTTTAAAACTTTTCTTACTTTTTCTAAAGGCATTCTAAGTTTCTTTGCTAACTCCTCAGGTGTCGCTTCTCTTCCAAACTCACTTAAAATTAATCTTTGGGTCCTTACAATTTTATTTATTGTTTCTATCATATGAACTGGAATTCTAATTGTTCTAGCTTGGTCTGCTATAGATCTTGTTATAGCTTGTCTAATCCACCATGTTGCATATGTAGAAAATTTATATCCTCTTCTATATTCAAATTTATCAACTGCTTTCATAAGGCCAATATTGCCTTCTTGAATAAGGTCCAAAAATTGTAATCCCCTGTTGGTATATTTTTTTGCTATAGAAATAACTAATCTCAAATTAGCCTCTACCATTTCTTTCTTAGCAATTCTTGATTCTTTCTCTCCTTTTTGTACTCTGCTTACTAACTTTTTGAAATCAGTTACAGAAAAATTTAATTTATTACTAATTTCAACTAGTCTTTCTCTAATATTTTTAAATTCTTCTTTATTTTTTTGAAAAAATTTACTCCAAGTTGGATTGGTATCTAAAAATTTTTTAAGATTAGGATTTATTTCGTTACCAATGTAAAATTTGATAAATTCTCCCCTGCTAATTTTATTTCCAATAGCAATTCTAAGTAAGTTACCTTCTAAAGAAATTATTTTTTTATTTTGCTCATAATGTTTTTGCACTAAATCCTCCAGCACCGTTGGTGATAGTTGCAAAGACTTCATATTTTCAAATATCTTGTCACATATTTTATTATAATTTTTCTCTTTAGATTTTGAAAATTCAGTTACATTTAAAATACAATTCAATTTTTCTATTTGATACTTTGCTAATTTTATATATTTTTTTGACAAAATATTAATTGATTTAAGTATCTTTGGTTTAATTTCTTCTTCCATGGCAGCCAAAGTAGGATTGAATTCATCCTCCTCCAAATTTGTATTATTTCCATCGCTTGTTTCTTCATCTTTAGTTCCATCAGATTTCTTAGAATTTGAAGTTGTTTCTCCATCTTCCATATAATTTGTGTCTATATCAATTATTTCTCTTACTAAAATTTCATTTTTATTTAATTTTTCATTCCATTCATTTATTTGGTTTGCTGTTATTGGACTTTGAGAGAGAGCCTCGAGCATTACATTTTTCCCAGCTTCTATTCTTTTTGCAATAGCTATCTCACCTTCTCGAGATAGAAGCTCTACACCTCCCATTTCTCTTAAATACATTCTTATAGGATCGTCGCTTTTTTCAGATGCTTTGCCGTCTTCTTTTGGCGGTCTATCTTTTTTCTTTAAAGCTTTAAAATCTGATTTTTGTTCTACTAATAATACTTTTTCATTTAATATATGAATAAAAGCTTGAGATAAATTTTCTTCTGATAGATTTCTTTTACCTAAAGATTTAAATAATTCTTCATGAGTAATAAAACCTCTATGGACGCCCCTGCCCATAAGTCTAGCAAATGATTTTGTTATGATTTTTTCCACAATTAAACCAAATGATATATATTGATAATTTCTAAAAAATCCATGGGTTATTTTCCTATTAACATGGGCTATTTTCCTATTAATTAGTTCAAATTTTGCAATTTTTTTAGCTCTTTTAGTTGGTTAAAAGTATCTTCGCTTAAATCTTTAGAAAATTTTTCTTCTAGGTCTTGTATCCTAATTTCTAATTCATAATTTTTAAGATCTCTTAAAACTTCACTTAAAATATTTTCAATTTTTTCATCATCGTTTGAATTTTTATCCCAAATATTTTTAATTGATGCATATTTATAAACTCTATCAATTAAATTCTTATCAATTTCAAATTTACTCATATCAAATTCTTTAAAGTTATTACTTTGTTTAAGTAGTGCTTCAAAAAGTATTTTATTTTCATTTGTAAACAATCTTACATTTTCAATTAAATGAAAATTATCTCTTATAAATTCAGGTTTGTTAATAAGAATATATAGAAAGGAAAATTCTTTTATCTCAATGGAAGTGAGTGATTTTGTTTCATTATAATATTTTTGTGTACTTTTTAATGATCTTGCTTTTGTAGTTTGCTTATATTTGCTTTTTCTAGTTAAATTTGGTGAAAGTTTAGATATTTCTTCTAAATAATAATCAAGAACATATTTCTTTATATATTCGTCTTTAATAGTAGATGCTATGAATTTTAATTTTTTTTCGAATATTGCTTTAGAAGATGGATTATCATCAACTTCTTTATAATAATGATTAAAAATAAATTTATGTATTTCAATTGTATTTTGATTTGAAAATTCTAAAAATTTATTTTTCCCAGATTCATTCACATAACTGTCTGGATCATGTTTGTCAGGTAAAAATAAAAATAATATTTTTTTTTCAGGTTTAAGTTCAATAATTGAATTTTCCGCAGCTCTCAAAGCAGCTTTATATCCACTTTCGTCGCCATCAAAACAAATGATTATTTTATTGAAAAATTGATCTAGTATTGAAATTTGACGTGGAGTTAATGCTGTACCTAAATTTGCAACTACATTTTTAATATCATTTTTATATAAACCAATAACATCCATATAACCTTCGACCAAATAAACATAATCTAATTTATTTGATAACCTTCTTGATTTGTCTAGATTATATAAATTTGATCCTTTTTTAAAAAATTGTGTTTCTGGAGAGTTTATATATTTTGCTAAGTAATTATTTTCTTTAATAGCTCGACCGCCTATTGCGATTACATCTCCGGATATATTATTTATAGGAAAAATTATTCTTTCTCTAAATCTATTGATATGTTTTTTATTTTTCTCATCAAAATAGAATATGCCTGAGTTATTAATATCTTTTTCATTAAATTTTTTTAAAAGATATTCGTAGAAATCAATGTCACTAGTAACAAATCCTAATTTAAAATTTTGTACGTCTTCAAGTTTTAATCCACGATTTTTAATATAAGACTTTGCATTGGATGAATTATTATTTTTTAATAATTCATAGTGGAAATAATCAACATAATTTTTATAAATTTCTTTATATGTGTTCCATTCTTTTTCTCTTTCTTCATCTTTTTTTGAAAAAGTATATGGTTTCATTCCAGCCATGCTTGCTAAAAATTTAACTGCTTCTCCAAATCTTAAATTTTGAGTTTTCATGACAAAGTCAAAAATATTCCCATGCTCGCCGGTACTAAAGCAGTGATAAAATTCTTTTTCATCATTAACTGTGAAAGATGGAGTTTTTTCATTTTTAAAAGGAGAAAGTCCAACAAATTCTTTTCCTCTCTTTTTTAGATTTACAGTTCTTGAAACTACATTTGAAACTTTTAGTCTTGCTTTTATTTCATCAAGATAGTCTTTTGGATATTTCATTATTTATTAAGCAACTCTTTTAAAATAGCTCCTGCCTTTGAAAAATCGATTGTGTCAGCATGTTTTTTTTTTAATTCTCCCATCACTCTACCCATATCTTTTATGGATGATGCTCCTGTTGAATTAATTATTTCAGAGCATATTTTCTTTGTATCTTCTTCGCATAACTGTTTAGGAAGATATTCGCTAAGCACAGACGCCTCTCCTTGTTCTATTTCTAACAAATCATTTCTATTATTTTTTTTATAAACTTCTATTGATTCGGATCTTTGCTTAATCATCTTTTTTAATAATTTCTTTATATCTTCGTCATCAGTTTCTTTTTTTTCAGGTCCTGATCTATTATTAATATCTACGTCTTTTATGCCCGCTAAAATTAGCCTGTAAGTTGATATTTTATTTTTCTCTTTAGATTTTAAAGCATTTTTATAATCAGTCTCGATTTTATCTCTTAAGCTCATATTTTTTAACTTACTTTATAGTCAAATTTCTTCAAAAGAAAAAATTGTTTTTTAAAAAATTTGTTAGAGAGGTGTTGTGCAAATATAGGTTTTATTGTATTAACCTTTAACTCATGAGTTGTAATTGAAAGAAAAACACAAAAATAAAATTGCAATTAAATCAATCTTTTTATCAGCCATTTTAATTTTAGAAAATAAAACAATTTTTAAAGGTATTGGGCTTGGCTACCGAGGTGAAGCAACAGGAGAGATTTGCTTTAATACTTCTCTAACTGGTTACCAAGAAATTATATCAGACCCATCTTATGCTGGACAAATAATAAACTTTACTTTTCCTCACATTGGTAATGTTGGAGCTAATAATGAAGATATAGAGTCAGATAAAATATGGACAAGAGGTGTAATCTTTAATTCTGAAGTAACCGATCCATCAAATTACAGATCTCTAAAACGTTTAGATGTCTGGCTAAAAAAGAATAAAATAGTCGGAATTACTGGACTTGATACAAGAAGTTTAACTAATTTTATTAGAGACAAAGGTGCTCCTAAAGGAACTATTTCAAATAATAAATCAGGTAAATTTAATATAAAAAAATTAATTAAAAAAACAACTATCTGGCCAGGTTTAAATGGTATGGACCTTGCGAAACAGGTTTCAACTAAAAAAACTTATACCTGGAAAGGTTTAAAAACTTGGAACAAAGAAGAAGGATATAAAAAAAATAATAAAAAAAAATACAGAGTTGTTGCAATAGATTTTGGAATAAAGAAAAATATTTTGAGATATTTTTCTAATTTTGACTGTGAGGTAATAGTTGTTTCTTGCAAAGAAAGTGCTGAGAATATATTAAAACTTAAACCTCATGGAATATTTTTATCTAATGGGCCAGGTGATCCTGCTGCAACTGGTAAGTATGCAATAAATACTGTTCAAAAATTAATCAAATCAAATCTACCATTATTTGGAATTTGTTTAGGTCATCAAATTCTAGCTCTTGCATTAAAAGCCAAAACAAAAAAAATGAAATTAGGACATAGAGGTGCTAATCATCCTGTTAAAAATTTGTTATCAAAAAAAGTTGAGATCACAAGTCAAAATCATGGCTTTGAAATTATAAAAGAAAGTTTACCAAAAAACGTGGAAATAACTCACAGATCTCTTTTTGATAATTGTATTGAAGGTATAAAATTAAAAAATAAACCAATTTTTTCTGTTCAGTATCATCCGGAGTCAAATCCTGGTCCCCAAGATAGCCATTATTTATTTAATGATTTTATAAAAGAAATTAAAAAATATGCCAAAAAGAAAAGATATTAAAAAAATATTAGTGATAGGAGCGGGTCCAATAATTATTGGTCAAGCTTGTGAGTTTGATTATTCTGGAACACAAGCTTGCAAAGCTCTTAGAGATGAAGGTTATAAAGTAATACTAATTAACTCTAATCCTGCAACAATAATGACAGATCCGGGTGTTGCTGACAAAACTTACATTGAGCCGATATCAATAGAAGTGCTCGAAGAGATAATAAAAAAAGAAAGACCTCAAGCAATACTTCCAACTATGGGCGGACAAACTGCTTTAAATTTAGCAATTAAAGCAGAAAAAATTGGATTATTAAAAAAATATAAAATTGAGTTAATAGGCGCAAATTCTATTGCGATCGCAAACGCTGAAGATAGAAAGAAATTTAGAAAAAATATGTCTGACATTGGTATTGATTTACCTAAATCAGAAATATTAAATAATTTTAGTAAAGCTAGAAAAACTTTAAAAAAAATTGGCTTACCAGTAATAATCAGACCCTCCTTTACTTTGGGTGGTCTTGGTGGGGGAATAGCAAGAACTAAAAAAGACTTTTTCAAAATAGTTAAGGAAGGTATGCACGAGTCACCTCAAAACCAAGTTTTAGTTGAGGAGTGTCTTGATGGCTGGAAAGAGTTTGAAATGGAAGTTGTAAGGGACAGAAATGATAACTGTATAATTATTTGTTCAATAGAAAACGTTGACCCTATGGGAACTCATACAGGAGACTCGGTTACAATAGCACCAGCTTTAACTCTGACTGACAAAGAATACCAAGTAATGAGAAATGTATCTATTGCATGTTTAAGAAAAATTGGCGTTGAAACTGGCGGATCTAATGTTCAGTTTGCCATAAATCCTAAAAATGGAAGAATGGTAATTATTGAAATGAACCCACGGGTTTCTAGATCATCTGCTTTAGCTTCAAAAGCAACTGGTTTTCCAATTGCAAAAGTCGCTGCCAAACTTGCTGTTGGCTACACTTTGGATGAACTTAAAAATGAAATTACAAAAGTAACTCCTGCTTCATTCGAACCAACAATTGATTATGTGGTTACTAAAATACCAAGATTTACATTTGAAAAATTCTCAGACACAAAAGCTATTTTAGGCACATCTATGAGATCAGTTGGCGAGGCAATGGCAATGGGAAGAAATTTTAAAGAATCTTTTCAAAAAGCTCTTGTATCACTTGAAACTGGACTATCTGGATTAGACAATATTTTTAATTATTCAAAAAAAGAAATTCTTAAGCAACTAAAAATAAATGTTCCTAATAAATTACTTTTAATAGCAGAAGCATTTAGGAAAAAAATTCCTTTACGAAAAATATATAAATTATCTAAAGTTGATCCATGGTTCTTGAATCAAATCAAAGAACTAGTGGATGAAGAAAATAAAATTAGCAAAATAGGTTTACCTAAAACGTTTGAAGAGTTTAACAGAGTTAAATCTATAGGATTTTCTGATAAAAAATTAGCTAAAATTACAGGAATAAAAGAAAAAATTGTTAGATCTAAAAGGACAGCGTTAAAAGTATTTCCAGTATTTAAAAAAGTAGATACTTGTGCTGCTGAATTTAAGTCATTCACGCCTTATATGTATTCAACATATCAAAGAAATTTAACTTTAAAAACAGAGTGTGAAGCAAATCCTAGTAACAAGAAAAAAATTATTATTCTTGGAGGAGGACCAAATAGAATTGGTCAAGGTATTGAATTTGATTACTGCTGTTGTCAGGCAAGCTTCTCATTAAAAGAGGCAGGTTTCGAAACTATAATGGTGAATTGTAACCCTGAAACTGTTTCTACAGATTATGACACAAGTGATAGATTATATTTTGAACCTTTAATTGAAGAATATGTGTACAATATTATTTTAAAAGAAAAGTCAAAAGGAGATCTTTTAGGAATAATTGCCCAATTTGGCGGTCAAACTCCGATTAAACTTGCTAAATTTTTACATGAAAACAAATTACCTATTTTAGGAACTCAATATGCATCAGTTGATTTAGCTGAGAATAGAGATCAGTTTAGAGATTTATTAATCAAACTTAATTTAAAACAAGCTGATAGTGGAATTGCTTATAAATTTGATCAAGCAATGAAAATAGCAGAAAATATTGGTCTTCCAGTTGTTGTAAGACCTTCATATGTATTAGGCGGAAGAGCCATGGAAATTGTTCATGACAAAAGTCAACTTAAACAATTTATTACTGAAGCATTCAAAGCATCTGAGGAAAATCCCATATTAATTGATAAGTTTATTAATAATGCAATGGAAGTAGATGTTGATGCCATTTCTGATGGAAAAGATGTTTATGTTGCAGGAATCCTGCAGCATATAGAAGAAGCAGGAATACACTCTGGAGACTCGGCATGTTGCTTGCCACCCGTTTCGATCAAAAAAGGAATTTTGAAAGAACTAAAAATACAAACTAGAAAGTTAGCTCTGACATTAAAAATCAAAGGTTTTATAAATATTCAATATGCAATTAAAAAAGATGAGGTTTTTGTAATAGAAGTTAACCCAAGAGCAAGTAGAACAGTTCCTTTTGTATCAAAAGCAAATGGAATTCCATTAGCTAAAATTGCTTCAAGAATAATGGCTGGGGAAAAACTTTCAAAATACAAATTAAAATATAAAACTAATAAACGTTTTGCGGTGAAAGAAGCTGTATTTCCATTTAATAAATTTCCAGATAGCGATGTTCTTCTTGGACCTGAAATGAAATCAACTGGTGAGGTAATGGGTTTTGATGATGATTTTGGAATGGCGATAGCTAAAAGTCAAATAGCTGCTTCTAACTCTTTACCAAAAAGTGGATTAGTGTTTTTATCAGTCAAAGACACTCATAAACAAGAAATTGTAGGAATAGCTCAAAGATTATCTAAACTAGGTTTTTCCTTATCAGGAACTAAAGGTACCTCAAATGTAATTAGAGAAAATGGAATAAAATGTAAAACAATAAATAAATTAAGTTCAGGCAGTCCTCATATTGTAGATGTTCTAAACTCAAATAAAATATCTTTAGTTATTAATACTGGAGGTGGAGATAAAAAACATATGGTAAGTGATGCAAGGGCTATAAGAAGAGCAACTCTAATTAATAAAGTTACTTATTGTACCAACATGTCGACAGCATATGTCTTTTTGGAAGCTATTAAATCTCTTAAAACAAAAAAACTCAGTGTAAAATCACTTCAGGAAAAATGATGTCGATCGTATTTAAAATTGGTATTACAGAAAAAAACAACAAAGAAATAGAAAGAAAAGAAAAAATTGAAGTAGTTGCTTCTAAAGGAATTATTGGTGATAGATATTTTCATGATTTCAATGTTGATAGGAAACAAATTACTTTAATCGAAAGTGAAAATATTGATTATTATAATAAAACTTTCAATACTAATTTTAATTACTTAGACTTTAGAAGAAATATAGTTACAAAAGATATTGAATTAAATAATTTGGTAGGAAAAACTATTTTTGTTGGTGAAATTAAATTACAAGTAACTGATTTATGTAGACCTTGTAAATATTTACAAGATAGACTTAAACAAAATAATATTATTAAAGAATTTTTAAGACGAGGAGGTTTAAGATGTAAAATTCTTACATCTGGAATAATAAATATTGGGGATAAGATAATTGTGAAATCTTAGTAAATAATTAACTTATGAAAAAAAAAATATTTTTCTTTGCTGCAATTGTATTGCTTATTGAATTATCCGGCTATGGAATTGTAGCATCATTGTATAGACTTTTGGTATCAATAAATTAATCTACTTTCCAATCAGTTTTGAAAGTGACATAATTTATCAGAAGACATCTTCTTTCTTTTTTAATATCTTTTTTTTCCATACCGTGCCATGTGTTTGGTCCGCTTGAAAAAAAGTAACCATAGTTATCTTTATAAGGAAGAGTTTTAACTTTGTTTAGATTGTTATCATAAAAATCAGTGCCTAAATCTTCACTTTCATTATGTTTGTTGATGAATAATAGACATGACATTAATTTTTCTTTGATATCACAGTGAGGTTTAAGCCAAAAACCCTTTCTATCACAAATAACTTCTACTCTTACATATGCATTGGACAGATCTTTTCCTATTAGGTTTGAAATTTTTTCATAATTTTTTTTGTTTTGAAGTTCTTTTATTAAATTTGTTAATCCAGGAAAATCATTAGAATTATCTTTAGTAATAAAACACCTAAACCTTAAAGCTTTTCCTCCATCAGAAATACCTTCTCTAAACTTTCCTTCTCCTCCGTCTATTGCTCTAGTGCCATCATAATTAAGATTGTGTTCAATTGGATTTGCAATACCTGCATTAACTATTTCTTTTAACTGTTCATCTGTTAAAGGTTGATTTAATTCCCAATGCTGAAATGGTTCTTCGTATTTCTTTGATTTGTTGAGTACTGAATTTAAAAATGACATTAAGATATTTTTCTTTTAATTTCTTTTGCTATTTTATTTGTTTCATCTAAGATTTCATAGCTCCAAATTTCAACTTTTTCATCTAAATTTTTAACTATATTTAACTTACCAAACAATTCTCTAAATCTTCTAAATCTGTAATCATTTATCTTTGATGGAATTTCAGCAATATAAATAGGCTTTCCGGTTAACGCTGACTCGGAGATCATGGATGTGGAGTCACATGTAACAACAATATATTTGGCTAACGACAATCCAGACAAATAAGCTTTTTTGTCTATATCATTAATAACCAAATGGTCTTTTCCAAAGTAATTATCAGAAAGATCAATTATTTTTTTAGGCGTTCTCATTGAGGGAACGATTATTGCCTGCAGATTATTTTTTTCCAATATATTTTTAACTTTATCAAAAACTTTTTTTAAATTTTCTTCATTATAATTATAATATTTATTAGGCCCTCCAAGGATAAGTGTTAAATATTCTTTTTCCTTATTCAATCTTTTAGACAAATATTCACGATTATTAACTATTTCTTTATTAGTTAAATAATGCATCGATCCTTTTGATAAAATTACATTCTTACCAATTAATCCATCGTGTTCGGGAGCAATAATAAAATCAAAATTTTTTAAAGATACTTTGGGATCTTGAATATGGATATTGTGAACTTTTTTTTTAGAATTTTTTTTAAGACAAATTGATGGAATTACACTTTTTCTTCCACAAGAAATTATAATATCAAAATCTTTTGCATCGAGTGAATTAAAAGTAAAATTTGAAACAGGCGTAAATTTAGGTGGTATTAATTTCCAAAAACTATTTAGTTCAATTTTATGGTGTGTAAA
>CAYXLK010000008.1:0-34111 GCA_964465855.1 uncultured Candidatus Pelagibacter sp.
TAAATATTTCTTTTTCATTATGGCCATTTATTTCTAAAAAATCCCAACCATAACTGTTAAATCTTTTTTTGTGATTATCTGATACTGCTAAATTAGTTGGTCCATCTATAGAAATAGAATTGTTATCAAATAATAAAATAAGATTTTTTAATTTTAAATGACCGGCAAGACTCAATGCTTCGTGACTAATTCCCTCCATCAAACAACCATCGCCAGCTAAAACATAAGTTTTATGATTAATTATTTTTTTTCCAACTTTCTTTTTTAAAATTTCTTCAGCTAAAGCGAACCCAATTGCATTAGATATGCCTTGGCCCAAAGGTCCAGTTGTAGTTTCAATTCCAGTATTTGGATGATACTCTGGATGTCCTGCACATATAGAGTCAAGCTGTCTAAAATTTTTAATATCTTCCAAAGAGATACTTTTGTAGCCAGTTAGATACAACAAAGAATATAATAACATTGATCCGTGTCCTGCGGATAATACAAACCTATCTCTGTTTAGCCAGTTGGGATTTTTTGGATTAAATCTTAAAAAATATTTGAAAAGAATTGTAACCACATCTGCCATCCCCATGGGCATACCAGGGTGTCCCGAATTTGCTTTTTGAATAGCATCAATAGACAACAATCTTATTGCGTTAGCTAATTTTATATTAATTTTATTCAACTTTAGACCTATGTAGACTATGATAGTACAATTTAATAATATAGTTATATATATGAAAACTTTTCAGGAAAAAGAAAAAAAACTTTATGAGTTATTAGCAAAACTGAATAACTTTGATACCTCACAAATTCAAACAAAAGGGCAAATAGAAACAAACGAGCTAAAGATTCACAAAAATCAATTAGAAATTGAAAAAAACATTCTAGAAGAAAAGTATCAATCTTTAGTTCAAGAGCTAAAAAAGGCTCAAAATAAAATCGAAGAACTTGAAAATAATAAGAAAAAAGATCAACAAAAACAAATTGAATTTAATCAAAAAATTGATGAATTAAATCAAGAGACAGAGTATTTAATTGACGAAATAGATAAATGGCAAATGTAAATATAAAATTTAATGGAAAAGATTTTCTATTATCCTGTGAAGATGGACAGGAAGATCATCTTGACGAATTATCTCAACATTTAAGTGAAAAATTTAATCTACTTAAATCTAAACTTGGTAATTTGGGTGAGAACAAATTGCTACTAATTACTTCTATAACTTTAATGGATGAGTATTTTGAGACAAAAAAAAAGATAGAGGAAAAAAAAGATGAAATAGAGAAATTAAAAACAAAATTTAAAGAGCTTAAATCTTTGATTTATAACTATAAAGATCAAAAGGACTCAGAAATTAATTCATTACAAAAGGAGCAAGAGCAATTTAAAAATGAATTAGAAAATTTAACAAATGGATATGAAAAAATCATTAATGATGCATCTAGTCAAATTGAAGATTTTATTAACAAAAATAATTTTTCATAAAAGAAATTAGAAAAATTTTGAAAAAGATTTTAAGAAAACAACTATTAAATATAAGAAAAAAAAATTATTTTAATATAAATCAAAACCATATTTCTTATATTTTTGAATTTATAAAA
Organism: uncultured Candidatus Pelagibacter sp.; assembly: GCA_964465855.1. Taxonomy (GTDB): domain Bacteria; phylum Pseudomonadota; class Alphaproteobacteria; order Pelagibacterales; family Pelagibacteraceae; genus Pelagibacter. The sequence continues at coordinate 1,591 of CAYXLK010000008.1, forward strand.
AAAAAATATAAGAATATAAATTTAGTTGGTGGCTATATTCCAATTAATTATGAATATGATTGTTTGAGTATATTAAAGTTTTTCGAAAAAAAAAATTATAGTATTGCACTACCTGTAATTAAGAAAAATTTTAAAATGAATTTTTACAGACATTCATTTAATGAACCATTAAAAATAAATAAACTTGGAATTCCTGAACCTTGCAAGCTTTCAAAAGAAGTCATACCAGATCTAATTTTTGTTCCATTAGTGGGATATGACAATAATTTTAATAGGCTAGGATATGGCGGAGGTTTTTATGATAGATATTTTAGAAAAATTTTAAAATTAAAGAAAATTGATAAAATTGGGCTTGCTTTTTCTTTTCAGAAAATTAAAAAACTTCCAGTTAATAATTTTGATAAAAAACTTGATGGTATAATTACCGAAAAAAAAATTATCTTATGAGAATATTATTTTTAGGTGATGTGGTAGGTCAGACAGGATGCACTGCAATCAAAGCAAATCTTCAAAAAATAATTAAGAAAGAAAATATTGATTTTACAATAGTAAATGGCGAAAACGCTGCTGATGAAGGTGTAGGAATAACACAAAATATTCTAGATGAGTTTTTATCTTGCGGTGTTGATGTAATAACTACTGGAAACCATATCTGGGATCAAAAAGAAACTTATGAATTTATAAAAAATCAATCAAGATTATTGAGGCCTTTAAATATGGATAAAAATTTACCTGGGGAAGGATTTACAGTTTTGAATTCAAGAAAAGGTTTAAAAATTGGTGTATTAAATTTAATGGGAAATATATTTATGAAAAAATACGATGATTTATTTATAACTGTAAAAAAATTTTTAGAAAATAAGTCATTAAAAAAAGATTATGATTGTTTAGTGGTGGATGTTCATGGTGAAACCACCAGTGAAAAAATGGCAGTCGGTCACTTTTTAGATGGCAAAGCTTCATTAGTAGTTGGTACGCATACGCATGTTCCTACAAATGATGCAAGAATATTAAAAGGAGGAACAGCTTACATGACAGATGCTGGAATGTGTGGTGATTATGACTCTGTTATTGGTATGGATAAAGATAACTCTATAAATAGATTTTTAAAACGGGAGTCAAAAAAACATTTTCCATCAAAGGGAGAATCTTCTATATGTGGTGTGATCGTAGATGTAAGTAAAAAAACTGGTTTGGCTATAAATATAAAAAATTTTATAACGGGGGGTGTATTAAACACAGACATCTAAAGGTATGGCAGGACATTCTCATTGGGCTGGTATCAAGCATAAAAAAGGAAAAGCTGATAATATAAGATCAAAAATATTTTCAAAACTATCCAGAGAGATTACTGTTGCAGCAAAACTAGGAGACAAAAATCCAGAGATGAATCCTAGACTTAGAGCGGCGATACAATCTGCTAGAGCCGCAAATATGCCAAGAGATAATATTGATAGAGCTATAGATAAATCTGAAGCAGGGGATCAATCAAATTTTGAAAGTATAAGATATGAAGGCTTTGGACCGAAAAATATTGCTGTAATTGTAGACACTTTGACAGATAATAAAAATAGAACAACTTCATCTATCAGAACATTATTTCAAAAAAATGGTGGAAGCTTGGGAACCCTAGGGTCTGCCTCTCATAATTTTAAACAAAACGGTGTTATTAAAATTGACTACAACTTAATTTCTGAGGAAAAAGTTCTTGATTTAGCTTTAAATGCTGGAGCTGAAGATTGTATTTCATATGATGGCAGCATTCATAAAATCCATTGTGAAAAAGAAGAAATATATAAAGTTAAAAAATTGCTCGAAAATGAAATAGACTCCTTTATTTCTACAGGAATTGAATGGATACCTACAATATTTATTGAAGCCAATGATAATGAGAAAGATGATATTTTGAGTTTTTTAGAAACTCTTGAAGATTATGATGATGTTCAAAATGTATATAGTAATGTTAAATTTAAAAACTAAATGTTTATTATTGGAATAGATCCAGGAATATCGGGCGCAATCTGCTTTTTTGAAGATGGAAAAATAATTGATGTAATTGAAATGCCATCAATGTCAGAAGGGAAAAAGAATAAAAAACAAGTTAACGGAAATCAGCTATGTAATGAAATAAAATTGCGTTTATCTGAAATAAATGATGAAAAAGTATGTGTAGTTGTTGAGCATGTAACCGCAATGCCAGGTCAGGGTGTAACAAGTATGTTTAATTTTGGCCAGTCATTTGGCATAATTAAAGGCATATGTTCTGCAATGCAGCTCCCAATACATTTTGTTAGACCCACAAAATGGAAAAAATATTTTAATTTAATTAATACTTCAAAGGATGCTAGTCGATCAAGAGCAATTGAAATATTTCCAAAAACTTCTAACCAATTAAAGAGAAAAAAAGATTCAAACAAAGCTGATGCTATTTTGATAGCAAGTTATTATTACAATACTTACAAATCTGAATAATTTCATACATTTCAGAGACATATTCATGACACATTTTAGTGTGAGAAAAGCTTCATGGAAGCAGATATAGCCACGCAAGCAGTTGGATTAACTTCAAGCGCTGACTTTTCAATAATTAACCTTTTTATTAGAGCGGACATAATTGTAAAAATAGTTATTATTATGTTGATTGCTGCTTCAATTTATTCATGGGCAATAATTTTTGAAAAATTCAAACTTTTTAAAAAAATAAACCAATCAACGATTGAATTTGAAGAAAAGTTTTGGAAATCTAAATCAGCTGAAACATTTTATAATAATCTACCATCAGAAATGGATGACCCAATGGCAATGGTCTTCAAAGACTCTATGCAAACAGTTTTAAAATCTAGATCTAAATCTAATTTAAGTGATAGATTAACAAACATAATGGTAACTAATATTGAAAAGCAAATGTCAGTAATAGAAAAAAATTTTACTTTTTTAGCCACAGTAGGGTCAACAGCCCCATTTATAGGATTGTTCGGAACTGTCTGGGGAATAATGAATTCATTTCAATCTATTGCGATTTCAAGAAATACAAGTTTAGCCATTGTTGCACCAGGAATTGCCGAAGCATTATTTGCTACAGCATTAGGACTTCTTGCAGCAATTCCTGCTGTAGTAGCATACAATAAATTTAACAGCGATGCTAAGAAGTATTATAATAAATTAGAGGATTTTTCTAAAAGATTTCTAGCAATAATTTAAAATGTCTTTTAAACTTGGTCGATCATCTAGAGAACCTATGAGCGAGATCAACGTGACGCCATTTGTTGATGTCATGTTAGTTCTCTTAATAATTTTTATGGTTACAGCACCACTTTTAACCGTTGGTGTTCAGGTTGAACTTCCAGAAACTTCAGCAGACTCATTGCCAGAAGAACAAGAGCCATTAACTTTAACAATAAATTCAAAAGGAGAAATTTTTATTCAAGAGGCAAAGGTGGAGTTCGATAGTTTAACAGCAAAAATTTTAGCTGTTTCTAAAAATAGAACAGATACCAGGATTTACGTGAGAGGTGATAAAGCAATAAATTACGGAAGAGTCCTTGAAATTATGGGAATGTTATCTGGGTCAGGGTTTACTAAAGTTGCGTTGATTTCTGAACCTAATAAAGACAGATAATAAATGCCTCAAAATTTAATTTTATCCTTTTTTTTTCATATATCGGTAATATTAATTGCATTAGTTACCCTTCCTTTTGTTGCAAAGAAACCAATTGATATACCCCCTTTAGTTTCTGTTGAATTAATTCAAATAACAGACAAGACAAATATTCCTTTTGCACCAAAAGCTAAAAAAATAATTGAAAAAGTTAAGAAGAAAAAAGAAAAACTTGTTTCAGACCAAGCACCTCCAAAAAAAGTTAAAAAAGAAAAATCAGAGACAATTCCTCTTCCTGATCAAGAAATAGAAAAAATAAAAAAAATAGAGACAGAAAAACAGAATCCCATATTAGACGATAACAAAGCAAAACAAGTATCTGAATTTGAAAAAAAAGAGCTATTTGACCCAAATAACATTGCTGCACTTATTGATAAATCAAAAGAAAATTTTGCAGAAACAACAGCAAAAAAAGATGAAATTACTCAATCACAGGATCAATCTATGAAATTATTAGGTCTAACTCTTAGCGAAGAGGACGCTCTGAAGGCTCAAATTTTTGGTTGCTGGAGCATACCTTTAGGTTTACCTTATAACGATAATCTATTAGTAAGAATAAAATTGAAACTTAAACCAGATGGTACAGTGATTAAATCTGAAATATTAGATCATGCAAGAATGAATAAGCCTGGACAAGGATTTTACAAGGTTTTAGCTGAAAGTGCATTAAGAGCTATTCAAATTTGCCAACCTCTTAGAGTACCCACAACTGGCTATGAAAAGTGGAAAGATTTACAATTGAATTTTGATGCTAGAGAAATGTTAGAGGGATAATGTACAAAATAAAATTAATATCATTATTAATAGTAATATTTTTAACATCAAACGTTCATGCTTTGATTGAAGTAGATATTACTAGAGGAAATTTAAATCCATTACCAATTGCCGTATCTGCATTGCATTCAGATAATGAAACTAACGATAAATTTAAAAAAGATATAAAAATTGATAATATTGGAGATAAAATCTCCTCAGTTATTGAAAACAATTTAAGAACTACCGGCTTATTTAACCCGTTAGAAAAAAAAGCTTTTTTACAAAAACCTGATGTAGCTCATTTAAAACCAAGATTTGAGGATTGGTCTCTAATTAAAGCTCAAGCCTTAATTACTGGAAAAGTTGAGTTTAAAGATGACAAAGTTAGAGTAGAATTTAGATTATGGGATGTGTTAGCTGCTAGAGAAATGCTGGCTTTAGCTTTTACTACTGTTCCAAATAATTGGAGAAGAATTGGTCATATAATTTCTGATAAAATTTATGAGAGATTAACTGGCGAAAAAGGATATTTTGATACAAGAATAATTTATGTTTCAGAAAAAGGTCCAAAAACTAAAAGAATAAAAAAATTAGCAATTATGGATCAAGATGGTTTTAATACAAAGTATTTAACCTTAGGTAATGAATTAGTATTAACTCCAAGATTCAACCCAACTAATCAGATGATAACATATCTTTCTTATTTTAAAAATCTTCCAAGAGTTTATTTATTGGATATAGAAACTGGAATACAGGAAGTAGTAGGAGACTTTGCTGGAATGACATTTGCTCCAAGATTTTCTCCTGATGGGAAAAAAATAATTATGAGCTTTGCAAAAGATGGAAACTCAGATATTTATACAATGGACTTAGAAAATAGAATTGTTGAAAGAATAACAAATCATCCTTCAATTGATACATCGCCATCATATTCACCGAATGGAAAATATATAACATTTAATTCTGACAGAAGTGGTTATCAACAAATATACGTTATGAAAAGTGATGGATCTAATGTGAAAAGAGTTACTTTTGGAAATGGATTATACGGAACTCCGGTTTGGTCTCCAAGAGGAGACCTGATTGCTTTTACAAAACTTCATAAAGGAAAATTTTATATAGGCGTTATGAGAACCGATGGAAAAGGAGAGAGACTACTAACAGAGAATTATTACCAAGAAGCACCCTCTTGGTCTCCAAATGGTAGAGTGCTAATCTTTTATAGAGAAACAAAATCCAATAGTGAAGGTGAGGGTTTTTCAGCTACGCTCTGGTCAATTGATCTTACCGGCTATAATGAAAGACAAGTAATTACAGAAACCGATGCATCGGACCCATCTTGGTCTTCATTGCTTAATAATTAACAAATATCTTAAAAATACCTATATTTTAGGTTGATTTCTTAACTTGAAAGATTTAGTTAGTTGTGAAAATAATACTTAATAAAAAAGAATTTAAGGAGCGGTATGATATTAACAAAATCGACTTACAATTTAATTCTAGCATCTTTTTTTGCACTTTTATTGTCAGCTTGCGCAGCAACACAACAAAAAGTTGCGAAAATAGATTCACAAATTCAAGGGGATGTTTATACTGGCACAGACACAGTTGAATATTTAGCGGACGGAGTTCCTGACAGAGTGTTCTTCGCTACAAACGAGTCAGTTTTAACCACTGCTTCAAGAGATACATTAAGAAAACAGGCGGCTTGGTTAAGAAAAAATTCTGACATTAACGTTGTTCTAGAAGGTCATGCAGATGAAAGAGGAACTAGAGAATATAACTTAGCATTAGGTGAACGTAGAGCTAATGCAGCCAAAGACTATTTGATGACTTATGGTATTTCAGAAAATAGAATTTCAGTTATCAGTTATGGAAAAGAAAGACCCGTAGACTCAGGATCAAATCCTTTAGCGTGGTCTAAGAACAGAAGATCTGTAACAGTTAAAGCAAATTAAACGATAAATTTATAATTTAAAGACCCATTACATTAATAAAATAATGTAGTGGGTCTTTTTTTTGCCATCATTGTATCTAAAAACTAATAATTAAGATGACTAGAAAATTTTTATTAAAACTATTCCTATTTACTTTTGTATTTAATTTAAGCTTTAACAATGTGCACCCAGATAATCATAATGTTTTACAGATATTGGAAGTCTTACAGCAAGATATAAAAACGTTAGAAAGAGCGGTTTATTCAGATTCTTTTCAAAAAAAAATCTCGAACTCTGAGGAAAATTCTTTTGCAAGTGATAATAGTTCTGAAGAAGCCTTAACAAGACATTTATTAAAATTGTCTGAAATTGAAAATCAATTCAGAGATCTAACAAATAAATTTGAGGAAATTAGTTTTAAACTTGATAAACTTTCAAATAGATTAACAAAATTACAATCAGATAACCAATTGCGTTTTGAGAAAGTTGAAAAAACTATGGGCAATATTGTAAGCACCGGTGCTGCTAACTTGACAGAAAATATATCTGAGAAAGATAAAATATTACCCGGAACATCAGAACCTCAAGTTTTAGGAAGCATATCTTATAAAGATATGATTACATCATCAACAACTCAACAAACACAATCTATTGACTCAACTTCAACAGTACTATCAGAAAATATTGAGAGTAGTGAAAAACTTTTACCTGACGCATCGCCAGAAAAACAATATGAATTTGCTACAAGCTTTCTGAAAGTTGGTGATTATAATACTGCCGAAAGAGCATTAAAAGAATTTGTGCAGACAAATTCAAGTCACAAACTTGCTGGAAATGCTCAATATTGGTTTGCAGAAACTTTCAGAATTAGACAGTTATATGTTGATGCTGCATCAGCTTATTTAGAAGGATATCAAAAATACCCAAAGAGTGAAAAAGCACCAGACAATTTATTAAAATTAGGTGTATCATTGGTTCAAATTGGAGAAAAAGACCAAGGCTGCATGATGATTACAAGTTTAGAAAAAGAATATCCAGAGGCATCCCAATCTATTTTTCAAAAAGCAAAATATGAAGAAAAAAAGTTTGAGTGCAAAAAAAATAATTTATAGAAATTTTAATTTTAAAAAAATTCTTAACGATAAAAAGATTTTTGAAATCTATAAAAGTTTTGAAATAAATCTTAAAAATCTTAATAATTCAGTTAAAATTGCAGCATCAGTATCCGGAGGACCAGACAGTCTTGCATTATGCTTTTTACTCTCCTGTTATAAATTCAAAAAAAAAACAAAAATACAACCTTCTTTTTTTTTAATAGATCATGGATTAAGAAATAATTCACACAAAGAGGCAATATCTGTAAAAAATATTTTAAAATCAAAAAAATTAGACTTAAAAATTTTAAAATGGAAAGGAAAAAAACCTACTTCTAACTTACAGAATTTGGCAAGAAAAAAGCGTTATGAACTTTTATTTAAAGAATGTGAAAAATTAAATATTAGAGTTATACTTACTGGTCATCACCAAGATGACATGTATGAAACTTTTTTCAGCAGATTACTTAGGGGATCTGGAACAGAAGGTTTGTCATCTTTTGCTAAAATTGAAAACCAGTTTAATTTCAAAAATAAAAAATTTAAAGTAGTGAGGCCATTATTTAACTTAACTAAACAAGATTTAATTCATGTATCAAATAGTGCATTCAAGTTTTACGTTAAAGATCCATCAAATGAATTAGACAGGTTTCAGAGAGTCAGGATCAGAAAATTAATATCAAATTTAAAAAAAGAAGGTTTAGATTTCAAGAAACTTAGTCTTACCATAAATAACTTGGCCGCTACCAACGTAGTCTTAAATGAAACAGTTAAATATAATATAAATAAAAATGCTATTTATTTATCAAAAAAAAAGTATTTAATTAATTCGGAATTTTTTATAAAGCCAGAGGAAGTTATTTTTAGATCTTTATCGCAATTAGTTAAAAAAATTAGTCAAAGAGAATATCCTCCAAGAGGAAAAAAAATGATTACTTTGATAAGAGATTTGAAAAAAAAACAATATATTAAAGTAACGCTTGGGGGCACAATTATTGAAAAAATACACAATTCTGTGATTGTTTCTAAAGAAAAAACAAAAAAACATTAAATTTGCCACAATTTAACACTTGTTTAATTTATAATAATTCTTAATTAGTATTATATTATTTATTATGAATTTGAAAAATCTAGCTATGTGGGCAATTATAGTCTTACTAACTGTAGGGCTATATAATATGTTTAAAAATCCACAAGGCCCATATAACCAAAAAAATAATATTATTTTTTCAGAATTTTTATCTGAAGTTGAAAATGGTCGAGTAGTTCAAGTAGAAATACAAGGTAATAATATAAATGGAGTTTTTTCGAACGGTGAAAAGTTTTCTACATATGTTCCTAACGATCCTAATTTAATAGAAAAATTATCAGAGCGGGGAGTAAGTATTTCCGCTTCACCTTTGGAAGAAAAGATGCCTTCGCTTTTTGGCATTCTCTTATCATGGTTTCCAATGCTTTTATTAATTGCAGTTTGGATTTTCTTCATGAGACAAATGCAAGGAGGAAAAGGCGGTGCGATGGGATTTGGTAAATCGAAAGCAAAGTTAATGAATGAGCTTACGGGAAAAGTTACATTTAATGATGTTGCTGGGATTGAAGAAGCCAAAGAAGAAGTTGAGGAAGTGGTAGAATTTTTAAAAGATCCAAAAAAGTTTAGTAGACTTGGAGGAAAAATTCCAAGAGGCTGCTTGTTAGTTGGACCTCCTGGCACAGGTAAAACTTTATTAGCTAGAGCAATTGCTGGAGAAGCAAATGTTCCTTTTTTTACAATATCCGGATCAGATTTCGTAGAGATGTTTGTAGGTGTTGGTGCATCTAGAGTTAGAGATATGTTCGAACAAGGAAAAAAACATGCTCCATGTATTATATTTATTGACGAGATTGATGCAGTTGGAAGAAGTAGAGGCGCAGGACTTGGTGGTGGAAACGATGAGCGAGAACAAACTTTAAATCAGCTTTTAGTAGAAATGGATGGTTTTGATACAAACGAAGGAGTGATAATAATAGCTGCAACTAACAGACCGGATGTTCTTGATCCAGCACTTTTGAGACCTGGAAGATTTGATAGACAGGTAGTTGTTTCAAACCCTGATATAATTGGAAGAGAAAAAATATTAAAAGTTCATGCTAAAAAAATTAGTATGTCGCCTGATGTGAATTTAAGAACAGTTGCAAGAGGTACTCCAGGTTTTTCAGGCGCTGATCTTGCTAACTTAGTTAACGAGGCCGCATTACTGGCAGCTAGAAAAAATAAACGTATAGTAACTTTTCAAGAATTTGAAGAGGCAAAAGATAAAGTAATGATGGGAGCAGAGAGAAGATCTATGGTAATGACCGAGGATGAGAAAAAACTTACCGCTTATCATGAAGGAGGTCATGCTATTGTATCATTTAATTTAGAAAACTCTGATCCTATTCATAAAGCAACTATAATTCCTAGAGGTAGAGCTTTAGGAATGGTTATGAATTTGCCTGAGAGAGATAAATATCAATATACGATTAAAGAGTTTAAAGCAAAGATAACAATGTGTTTTGGTGGCAGAGTTGCTGAAGAATTAATCTTTGGTAAAGATAATATTACATCTGGAGCTGGAGGAGGATCAGGTTCAGACATAAATCAAGCAACTAAAATAGCAAAGGCAATGGTTACAAAATATGGAATGAGTGAAGAGCTAGGTCCAATGGAATATGGGGAAAATGAAGAGGAAATTTTCCTGGGTAGATCAGTAGCAAGACAACAAAATATGTCTGAGGAAATGACAAGAAAAGTTGATATTGAGGTAAGAAAATTAATTGACGAAGGTTATGATAAAGCAAAAAAAATTCTTACTGAAAAGTTAGAAGATCTTCATAAACTCGCAAAAGCTTTGCTTACTTATGAAACTCTAACAGGTGACGAAATAGAAGATCTAATTATTAAAAATAAATATCCAGAAAATAAACAAGACCTAAAAAACGACGAAGACAATAAAGACTCAGCCCTAGGGTCTATTGGACTAAAGCCAAAAATAATTCATTAATCAAATGATAAAATATTACACAAGAGCGTGTAATTTTTATTATGGAAATATATCTAAAGAAAAAATAAAAAAAAAAGCTAGCCTACCTTTAAATGGCAATAAGCTAATTTCATTCGACTCACTAGAGCTGTTAACCAGAAAATCAATAAAAAAAATTAATATTAAAGATATCAACAAGCTTCCATTAAAATTAAAAAAAAAAGCGTTAAATGATTTAAATAAAATTACAAAAGAAAAAAAATTATCTAAAATAAAATTAAAAGATTTTCCATTATTAATGGCAATACTAAATACTACTCCAGACAGTTTTTCTGATGGAGGAAAATATTTAAAATCTATTTCGGCTTATAAACAAATAAAAAAACTTTCCAAAGATGGTGCGGATGTGATTGACATAGGCGGGGAGTCAACAAGACCTAATTCAGATACAGTCGATAGCTCAACTGAGTGGAAAAGAATTAAATCAAAATTAAAATATGCAAAAAAAAATAAAATTGTTATTTCACTAGATACTAGAAAAAGTTTTATTCTTAAAAAATCATTACCATTTAAAATAAATCTGCTTAATGATGTCTCAGGTTTAAGTCATGATAGTAAAATGATTAAAGTATTAAAGCTATCAAAAATTCCATTTGTTTTGCATCATATGCAAGGAACACCTAAGACAATGCAAAAAAATCCTAAATATAAAAATGTAATTTTAGATATATATGATTTTTTTGAAAAAAAATTGGAATACATAAGAACAAATCAAATTTATCATAATAATATAATTTTAGATCCTGGAATTGGATTTGGAAAAAATTTGAAACATAATATTACAATATTAAATCAAATTTCTATTTTTCACTCTTTAGGCTTTCCAGTAATGTTAGGTTTATCAAAAAAAAGATTTATTAAGGAATTATCAGGTAAAAATGATAGTAAAGATAGAATTGGAGGCACAGCATCTTCTTGTATGTATGCAATATTACAAGGTGTACAAATTCTTAGAGTACATGATGTAAATGAAATAAAACAATCTATGAAAGTATTTAAAAAACTAATTTTTAACAAATGAGCAAAAGATATTTCGGTACAGATGGCATCAGGGGAACAGTGAACCAAAATAAAATTAATGGTGATATGTTTTTTAAATTTGGACTAGCCGCAGGAACATATTTTAGAAATTTAAAGAAAAAAAAACAAACAGCAATTATTGCTAAAGATACAAGATTATCTGGATATACTTTAGAACCAGCTCTTGTATCAGGGTTAGCTTCAGCTGGCATGCATGTTTTTACCCTAGGACCTTTGCCAACCAATGGACTGGCCATGTTGACAAAAAAAATGAATGCAAATTTGGGAATTATGATCACAGCATCGCACAATCCTTTTTATGATAATGGGCTTAAATTATTTGGTCCAGATGGATTAAAATTGTCAGATAAGATTGAGAAAAAAATAGAAAAATTGATTGATACAAAAATTTCAAAACATCTGACTAATCCTGGTGTATTAGGAAGAGTAAAAAGACGAGAAGATGCGAATGAAAATTATATAAATATTTTAAAAAATAATTTTCCCAAAGATTTTTCATTAAAAGGTCTTAAAATAGCAATCGATTGTGCAAATGGAGCTGGTTATAAATCTGGACCAAATATATTAAAATCATTAGGTGCTAAAGTTTATTGTGTAGGAACCTCTCCAAATGGTTTGAATATAAACTTAAATTGTGGTTCAACATTTCCAAATAAAATTCAATCTTTCTCGGTCAAAAAAAAAGTCCATTTGGGTATTTCTTTAGATGGAGATGCAGATAGAATAATTATATGTGATGAAAAAGGAAAGATAATTGATGGAGATCAAATAATTGCTATGATTGCTTTGCGATGGAAACAAAAAAAAATATTAAAAGGTGGAGTTGTAGGTACATTAATGTCGAATTATGGTTTAGAAAAATTATTTAAAGAAAAAAAGATCAAATTTATTAGAGCAAATGTTGGAGACCGATATGTTAAAGAAGCTATGAAAAATAATAAATGTAATTTAGGTGGTGAGCAGTCTGGTCACATTATTTTAGGGAATTTTGCGACTACCGGAGATGGCATACTTGTTGCGCTGGAAATTCTTTACTCAATGAGAAAAGGAAAAAAAGCAAGTGAATTATTTAATAATTTTAATCAAACACCTCAAGAACTAGTAAATATAAATGTTAAGGATAAATCAATTATTCATTCAAAAAAATGTAAAAAATCTATTTTAAAAGCAAAAAAAATTTTAATAGACAATGGTAGAATTTTGGTAAGACCATCTGGGACAGAGCCTAAAATAAGAATAATGTGCGAGTCTAATAACAAAAAGTTAATGAGAAAATGTATTGATTTAATCAAAAAATCTATAAATTAAATTGAGAATAAATTCAAAAGTATTGATTATTGCTGGCTCAGATTCTTCTGGAGGTGCCGGCATACAGGCGGATATTAAAACTGTAAGTTCTTTAGGATCATATGCTATGACGGCTGTCACAGCAGTTACTTCTCAAAATACTACAGGAGTTTTATCGATATTTTCAGTTTCTCCTTCAGAAATTTCTAAACAAATTGAATTTACTTCGAAAGATATTAGACCAGATGCAATTAAAATTGGAATGTTAGGAAATGCTAAAATAATAAATGCAGTTATTAAATCTGTATCAAAAATAAATGTTAACAAAATTATACTAGATCCAGTAATGGTTGCAAAAGGAGGAGCTAGGCTGATTGATAATAATTCAATTAAAATATTTAAAGAAAAATTATTAAAAAAAGTATCATTAATTACTCCAAATATTCCTGAGGCAGAGATTTTAGTAAATCAAAAAATAATTTCGAAAGATGATATGATTATTGCTGGAAAAAAATTATTAACACTTGGGGCAAAGAACGTTTTAATAAAAGGAGGACATCTAAAGTCTAAAATTACATACGATGTATTAGTGAATAAAAATAGTATCTTTGAATTTAAAAATAAAAAAATAAATACAAAGCATACTCATGGAACAGGATGTACATTGTCTTCAGCAATAGCCACATATTATTCATGTGGAAAATCATTAAAGAAATCTTGTGAAAGTGGAATTAAGTATGTAAACCAAGCAATAACTTATGCTCCAAAATATGGAAAAGGATATGGACCAATTAATCACCTTAACTCAATTAACATAAAGAAAATATTTAGATGAAAAATGTCGTAGTAGTTGGATCACAATGGGGAGATGAAGGCAAAGGTAAAATTGTAGACTGGCTCTCCAGTGAAGCAGATGTTGTAATAAGATTCCAAGGTGGTCATAACGCTGGACACACTTTAGTTATAGATGGCAATACTTATAAATTAAGACTTTTACCTTCGGGAATTGTAAGAAAAAACAAAATTTCTATAATAGGAAATGGAGTTGTGGTAGATCCATGGGCTTTAATTGAAGAAATAGAGGAAATAAAAAACAAAGGAGTAGATGTAAACGATGAAAACTTATTTTTATCTGATTCTGCAACTTTAATTTTACCGGTTCATAGTGAGCTAGATGCGCTTAGAGAAGATAGCTCAAAAGACGCAAAAATAGGAACAACTAGAAGAGGTATTGGACCAGCTTATGAGGATAAAGTTGGACGTAGATCTATAAGAGTAATTGATTTGTTGTCTGAGCAAAATCTAGATTCAAAATTATCAACTCTTCTCGAGCATCATAATTATTTAAGGAAAGGAATGGGAAAGAAAGAATATAGTAAAGAGAAATTAAAAAATGACCTTTTAAAAATTGCTCCAAAGATATTAAAATATAGTAAACCAATATGGAAAAAAATTGAGGAATTAAAAAAAACTAAAAAAAAAATATTATTTGAAGGAGCGCAAGGAATATTATTAGACGTCGATCATGGCACTTATCCTTTTGTGACTTCCTCAAATACTGTAGCATCCTCGGCCGCAACAGGTTCAGGCTGTGGCATTGGTACGATAAACTATATTTTAGGAATAACAAAAGCTTATACTACTAGAGTTGGCGAAGGTCCATTTCCCACAGAGCTTAAAAATGAATTAGGAGAAAGACTTGGAGAGAGGGGCAAAGAATTTGGAACGGTAACTAGCAGAAAAAGAAGATGCGGTTGGTTTGATGGAGTGCTTGTTAGACAAACAATTAAAACTTCTGGCATCAATGGAATAGCTTTAACGAAATTAGACGTGCTTGATGAATTTGATGAAATAAATATTTGTGTAGGATATGACTTAGATGGTAAAAAAATTGACTATTTACCAGCTTCTTCTGAACAACAATTTAAAGTTAAACCAGTTTATAAAATTTTTGAAGGTTGGAATTCATCTACATGTGGTATAAAAATTTTTTCTGATTTACCTAAAAATGCTCAAATTTACATAAACTTCATCGAAAAGTTTGTAGAAGCCAAAGTGTCGACTATATCCACAAGCCCAGAGAGAAATGATACAATTTTGATTGAAAATCCTTTTAAAAATTAATTAACTGGCAACAAGTTTTTTGATTTTGCTGAATTTAACATGTGTTTTTGTAGTTTTTCAAAAGCTTTATTTTCTATTTGTCTAATTCTTTCTCTACTAATTTTAAATTTTTTACTTAATACTTCTAATGTACTTGGATTATCAGTCAATCTTCTCGAATATAAAATTTGTTTTTCACGATCGTTTAAAATTTTAATTGAATCAGATAAAAGATCTTTTCTTTGTTCCATTTCCTCTTGTTGTGCTACTTTCAATTCTTGATCCATGCCTTGATCAATTACCCAGTCTTGCCATTCGTCGCCATCTTCTCCGATTGGAGTGTTCAAAGAATATTCTTTCCCTGCTAATCTTCTATTCATTGAAACAACTTCATCCTCTCTAACATCTAAACTTTCTGCAATATTTTTTACATCTTCATTACGCAAGTCACCTTCAGTATTAGGTGCAATCTTATTTTTTATTTTTTTTAAATTGAAAAATAATTTTTTTTGTGCAGTCGTTGTTCCAATTTTTACTAAACTCCAAGACCGTAAAATATATTCTTGTATTGATGCTTTAATCCACCACATTGCATATGTAGCTAATCTAAACCCTTTTTCTGGCTCAAATTTTTTTACTGCTTGCATTAAACCTACATTACCTTCGGAAATCATTTCATTTAAAGGTAAACCATATCCCCTGTATCCCATTGCAATTTTAGCAACTAACCTTAGATGACTAGTAACAAGTTTTTCTGCAGATTTTACATTACCCGTTGATTTCCAATTTTTTGCTAACATATACTCTTCTTCTGCAGCTAGCATTGGAAACTTTTTGATTTGAGAAAGATATGCTGCTAACCCCCCCTCATTTGAAAGTATAGGTAAATTATATGTGTTCGAATTACTCATTATTATTTAATTGTTTATTTAATTAACAATTTTTTTTTTACAACATTAAATTAGTTAGATTTTTCGAGGACATTAATTATTTTTTTTAGTTCATTTGGAAGATTTGACTGAAAAAAAAGCTTTTTCCCAGATATCGGATGAATAAATCCTAATATTTTGGCGTGCAAAAATTGTCTATTTAAGTTTAAAATTGAAGTGTCTATTTCATGATTTACGTTCTTTAGTTTTTTATATTTTTTTTTATATTTTTTGTCTCCAACAATTTGATTTCCTTTGTAGTTCATGTGAACTCTAATTTGATGGGTTCTACCTGTTTCAAGCTTGCATTCTATCAAACTCATTGTTGGAATATTTTTTCCCTCAAAAATTTTAAGTGTTTTATAATTTGTTATTGCTTTTTTTCCTTTTGCAAAACTTACATTCATTAATTGTCTATTTTTGGAACTTCTAGTTATTAATGTTTCGATTATTCCTGATTGTGGTCTCAATTTCCCCCATACTAATGCATTGTAAATTCTATCAATTGAATGATCACTGAACTGCTTTGAAATATTTTCATGACTAAAATTATTTTTTGCAATAACTACTAATCCTGAGGTATCTTTATCTATTCGATGAATTATTCCTGGACGCAACTCACCCCCTATGTTTGATAGTTTAATTTTTTCATAACTCATTAATGCATTTATCACCGTATTATCATAATTGCCCGGCCCTGGGTGCATTGATATCCCCGCTGGTTTATTAATAACGATTAAGTCACTGTCTTGATAAACTATATCCAATTTAAAGTTATAAGGTTTTAAAGAAGTTTTCTTTGGCTCTGGTATCTCTATAGAAATTTTATCACCTACATTTATTTTTTTTGAAACTAATTGGTTTATTTTTCCATTAATTTTGAGCTTATCATCTAAAATTAAATTTTTTATTCTTGTTCTGCTGAGTTGTTTACATTTACTAATAATAAATACATCAACTCTTTTTTTATCTGAATTTTTTTCAACAATTAAATTAATGATATTTTTCATAAATTGTAATATTAATACATTATGCGCTCGTAGCTCAACTGGATAGAGCGCCAGATTTCGGCTCTGGAGGTTCAGGGTTCGACTCCTTGCGGGCGCGCCACATATGAATAGTTTTTTTTATATTTTTAATTTCAGCCATATAATTCATTTGAAATAAGAAGCTTTTTTTAATCTATCATTTATTACTTCACCAAATCCTTTATTTGGAATTCCTTCAACTGCTATACTTTTAAAATTTTTTTTTTTAATTTTTCTTAAAGTTTTGTATAAATTTTTAGCCGCTTCCTTCAAGTTATTTTTTTTTGATAAATAAAAATAGTTTTTGCTAATTTTTTTTCTTTTTTTAATTAGAATAAAAGCTTCATTTTTATTTGCATTTTTAATGTTCAATCTTAATTTTATATAAGGAGAATAATGTGTTTTTCCTTGACCAGGTGATTTAATTTTTGATCTATTGTTGAACCTAATATTTAACTTTAAATATCGATTAATTTCTTTTTTTGGTATTCCTCCCAATCTCAAAATTTGAGGTTTATTTATTAAATTAATGATTGTTGACTCCACACCAATTTTTGATGAACCACCATCAAGTATTAAACTAATTTTTTTACCAAATTCATCTTGTACATCTTTTTTTGAAACCGGACTTATTTTTGTTGATATATTTGCACTTGGAGCAGCCAAAGGATAATCTAATTTTTTTAATAAATTTCTTGTTATTGGATGATTTGGGAATCTTACAGCTAAAGTACTTTTTTTGTTTGTAACATTCTTTGAAATTAAACTGTCTTGTTTTAGTTTTAAAATATATGAAATAGGACCAGGAGAGTATTTCCTATATAATTTTAAGAAATGATTATTTACCTCACAATCTTTTTTCAGCAATTTAAGATCGTAGTAGTGAACTATAAGCGGGTTTTTTTGAGGTCTTTTTTTTAATTTGAATATTTTGGCTGTTGCAATTGATGAGTACGCATTTGCTGCAAGACCATACACTGTTTCCGTTGGTATACCTATACATTGGTTTTTATTTAGATATTTTATTGCTTTTTTAATATTTGATAGTTTGTTTTTCATATAATAATACCAACTATTATATGAAAGTAAAAAATTTACTAGATGATATTGAATCTAAATCTTTAGATGAATTAAATAATCTGGCAGATAAAATAATTGATAATTTAGAAAAAAAGAATCTTGAAGAATTTGTTCAAGAATATCAAGAATTAATAAAATTAAATAATTTTATAGGAAAAAAATTTCAACAAGAAACAAAATCTATATCAAAAAAAACTAAAGAAAAAATTGACGAAATATTAAGCTATGGAAAAAA
This sequence comes from uncultured Candidatus Pelagibacter sp., assembly GCA_964465855.1. Taxonomy (GTDB): domain Bacteria; phylum Pseudomonadota; class Alphaproteobacteria; order Pelagibacterales; family Pelagibacteraceae; genus Pelagibacter. The sequence goes on from CAYXLK010000008.1 coordinate 19,798, forward strand.
AACTAAAAAAATTATCAAGAAGAGTTAATTTTTTTTTGAATAAATATTTATCGAAATTTAATTCATCAGAATTGATTGTATCGATGAAATATGGGTTATTTTCTGGAGGAAAAAAAATAAGATCAAAAATTATTTTTGATGTTGGAAAAATATTTAAAGTAAACAATAAAGAATTAACGACATTAGCAGCATCCGTTGAAGCTATTCATGCATACTCCCTTATTCACGATGACTTGCCCTGTATGGATGATGATGATTTAAGAAGAGGCAAACCTTCCACACATAAAAAATTTGGAGAGTCGACTGCAATTTTGGCTGGAAATTCATTGCTTGCTACTGCTTTTCAAATTTTAAGCGATAACAGTTTTAAAGTAGAAGACAAGATTAAATCTAATCTAATTCATTTTCTTTCAAAATGTTCAGGCCAAATCGGTATAGCGGGTGGCCAGTATTTAGATTTAAACTATGAAAAAAAGAAAGTTTCACTTTCAAAAATACTAAATATGGAATCAAAAAAAACTGGAAAGTTATTTGAATTTTGTTGTGTGGCACCATTAATTATTAAGAAAAATAAAACAAATTTAAAATCTTTTTCTAAAATAGGTAAAGACATTGGGTTGTTGTTCCAAATAATAGATGATTTAATTGATTTTAAAGGGAAAACTAAATCTGTAGGAAAAAAAACAAATAAAGATTTAAAAAAAGGAAAAGCAACTATAATTAGTTTACTTGGATATGAAAATGCAGTTAAATATACTCAACAGCTAAAAAAAAATATTTTTAAAAGTTTGAAAATTTATTCTAATAATGCAAATGAATTAAGAGAAACAATTGAATTTATTATAGAAAGAAAAAAATAAAAAATGTCAAAATATAAGTTTTTAGATTTTATTAATTTTCCCTCTGATCTAAAAAAATTATCTAACTCAGATTTAAAAATTCTATCAAATGAGATTAGAGATAAAATGATAGAAGCTGTATCAAAAACAGGAGGTCATTTGGGTGCTGGACTTGGAGTAGTAGAACTAACCGTTGCTCTACATTATGTTTTTGACACACCTAAGGACAAAATTATTTGGGATGTAGGACATCAATCATATCCACACAAAATTTTAACAGGAAGAAAAGATAAAATTGAAACACTAAGAAAGGGCAATGGACTGTCTGGTTTTACAAAAAGAGATGAGAGTGAATATGACCCTTTTGGAACAGGACACAGTTCAACATCTATTTCTGCAGCATTAGGTATAGCTGCGGCAAATAAACTTTCAAAAAAATCTGAGAATGTAGTAGCAATAATTGGAGATGGAGCTCTAAGCGGAGGAATGGCATACGAAGCTATGAATAATGCTGGCTCCTCTAAAACAAAAATGATTGTTGTTTTAAATGATAATGATATGTCGATAGCAAAACCCGTTGGAGCTTTGAGAACATATCTTGCAAAAATTCTATCAGGAAAAATTTACTTTAGCTTAAGAGAAACTATAAAATTAATAATTTCCTCATTGTCAAAAAGATTTTCGACTAAAGCTGGAAAAGCTGAAGATTTTTTTAGATCAGCAGTTACGGGAGGAACTTTATTTAATTCATTAGGCTTCTATTATGTGGGCCCCATTGATGGTCATGATATTGATGTATTAACTTCAGTTTTAGATAATGCAAAAAAGATGAAGCATGATGGACCTATACTTATTCATATAAAAACTGAGAAAGGCAAAGGATATGAGTTTGCTGAAAAATCTTTAGATAAATATCACGGAGTTTCAAAATTTAATATTTTAACTGGACAGCAAGAAAAACCAAAAAGTATAGCGCCTTCTTATACAAAAGTTTTTGCAAACACATTGATTAAACATGCTCAAAATGACAGCAAAATTATTGGTATCACCGCCGCAATGCCAAGTGGTACAGGTATGGACATATTTGGAGAAAAGTTTCCAGATCGAATGTATGATGTTGGAATTGCAGAACAGCATGCGGTAACTTTTGCTGGAGGTTTAGCTACCCAAGGTTATAAAACTTTTGCTGCCATCTATTCTACCTTTTTACAAAGAGCTTATGATCAAGTGGTTCATGATATAGCAATACAATCACTTCCAGTAAGGTTTGCAATTGACAGGGCGGGGTTAGTAGGAGCAGATGGTCCAACACATGCCGGTTCATTTGATATAACTTATCTATCAACTCTTCCAAATTTTGTTGTTATGGCAGCAAGCGATGAGTCCGAACTTGTTAAAATGATAAATACATCTGTTCATATAAACGATAGACCTTCTGCCTTTAGATATCCAAGAGGAAATGGAATAGGAATTGAGCTTCCAGGTACAGATCAAAAATTAACTGTCGGAAAAGGTAGATTTATAAAAGATGGAAAACAAGTAGCATTGATAAATTTTGGTGCAAGACTTCAAGAATGTTTAATTGCAGAAAAAAATTTATCAAAAAAAGGAATTTTTCCAACAGTTTTTGACGCAAGGTTTGCAAAACCATTAGATGATAATTCATTGTGGCAAATTGCTACAAATCATGAAGTTATAATTACAATTGAAGAAGGATCAATTGGAGGTTTTGGTTCTCATGTAAATCATTTTCTAAATGAAAAAAATTTATTAGATAAAGATGTAAAATTTAGATCTATGATCTTGCCAGATATATTTATTGATCATGATAATCCAGATAATATGTATAAAGTTGCCGGTTTAGACTCAACGTCTATAGAGAACAAAGTTATTGATACTTTAAATTCGAAAATAATACTAAAAAAAACAAATTAATTACCACACTGAGCTTTATTCATCAGATAATGATCAAGTAACACACAATGCATCATTGCTTCACCAATTGGTACAGCTCGTATACCAACACAAGGGTCATGTCTACCCTTCACAGAAATAGAAGTATTTTTACCACTTTTATCAATAGTTTTTCTTTGTTTTAATATTGATGAGGTAGGTTTCACAGCAAAAGATATAACTATATCTTGGCCAGTGGAAATTCCACCTAAAATTCCTCCTGCATTATTACTTTTAAAAATAATTTTTTTCCCTTTTTGAAACATTTCGTCTGAGTTTTCCTCACCAGTTGATTTTGCAGAGTTCATTCCAGAACCAACATTAACACCTTTGACTGCATTTATACTCATCATTGCAGAAGCAATATCCATATCTAATTTTGAATAAATTGGAGCTCCCAAGCCTAAAGGTACACCTTTTGCTCTAATCTCTATAATTGCACCACATGATGAACCAGATTTTCTAATGGTTAATAGATATTTTTCCCAAAGTTTTAATATTTTTTTATCAGGGCAAAAAAATGAATTTTTTCCTATAAATTTATCATTCCAATTATTTGGATTACTGCCCAATATTCCTATCTGAGTGACTGCTCCAATTACCTTATATTTTTTTCCAATTTTTTCCCCCAAAACTTTTTTTGCAACTGCTCCAGCCGCAACTCTTGCAGCAGTTTCTCTTGCCGATTGTCTTCCACCACCTCTGTAATCTCTTATTCCATATTTTTTAAAGTAAGTATAATCAGCGTGTCCAGGTCTAAATTTAGATTTTATTGTTTCGTAGTCTCTAGATTTTTGATCTTCATTATAAATAATCAAAGATATTGGTGTGCCTGTTGTTTTTCCATCAAATATACCAGACATAATATGCACTAAATCTTTCTCTTTTCTTTGGGTTACAAATTTACTTTGTCCAGGTCTTCTTTTATTTAATTCTTTTTGAATGTCTTCAGCTTTAATCTCTATGTTTGGTGGGCAACCGTCGATAATACATCCTATAGCTGGTCCATGAGACTCCCCCCAAGTGGTAAATCTAAAAAACTTTCCAAAAGTATTAAATGACATTATATCTGTTATATAGTTTAATTTGTCGAAATTATGAATAAAAAAAATAATTTAGGATTGGATATTTCTTTCATAAATGAAGATGATCCATTTGTTGTTTTTAAGCAATGGATGTCTGAAGCTGAAAAAAATGAAATTAATGATCCAAATGCAGCTGCACTAGCAACTGTAAACGAATCTAGCCAACCAGATGCAAGAATGGTTTTATTAAAAGAGTATAATAATAAGGGTTTTGTATTTTTTACTAACTTAAATAGCAAAAAAGGAACTGATTTAAAACAGACACCTAAAGCGTCCATGTGTTTTCATTGGAAATCTTTACTAAGGCAAGTAAGAATCTCTGGAAGCATTTCTTTAATATCTGAAAAAGAAGCAGACAATTATTTTAATAGCAGACCATACTTAAGTAAAATTGGAGCCTGGTCTTCAAATCAATCAAAGCCGATGGAAACTATAGATGAATTTAGAAAAAAGATAGAGGAATATAAAAATAAATATAGCGATCAAAATGATATTCCAAGACCAAAACATTGGTCTGGATTTTTGCTATCTCCAACTAGAATAGAATTTTGGAAAGATGTAGAAGGTAGATTGCATCAAAGACTTGAATATTCAAAGGTTTCAAATTCTTGGAAAAAACAAATACTATATCCTTAAAAATTACGCTCCAAAGAAAATGTAGTTAAATTTTTAAGAATGTTTTTCTCTTCACTATTTTCAAAAATATTTAATGAATTTGAAGCCAGATTTATATAATGCTCAGCTTTCTTATAGCATTCATTAATAATATTTTTATTTTTAATTAAATCGAGTACAAAATTTAAATCATTATCTGATCTATTATTTTTGATGAAAAGATTCTTAACAATTTTTTTTTCATTATCATTAATTTTTTGAAAAAGTAAAATTATTGGCAATGTAACTTTCCCTTCAAAAAAATCATTTCCAACATTTTTCCCAAATAGTTTTAAATCAGAATTGTAATCAAGTGTATCGTCTGCGATTTGAAATGTTAGTCCTAAATTTTTACCATAGGACTCTAAAGCATCTTTATATTTGTTATTTTTTTCAGTTATAATTGGACCTATTTTAGCTGCCGCTAAAAATAAAGAGGCTGTTTTATTAGAAATAATTTTTAAATAGGTTTCCTCCAACATATCAACTTCACCATTATGCTGTAATTGTAAAATTTCACCTTGAGATATTAGGGCAGATGTAGAAGAAAGAAGTTTTAATATTTCTAAATTACCATCTTCTACCATCATCTCAAAACAACGACTTAATAAATAGTCACCAACTAAAATTGATGATTGATTTCCCCAAATCTTATTTAGTGTTTTCTTGCCTCTTCTTACTTCACCATTATCAATAACATCATCATGCATTAAAGTTGCTGAGTGAATGAGTTCAACACAAGCGGCGAAATTAACATCCCTAGTTCCTTTAGTGTAGCCACACAATTTTGAAACTCCCAAAGTTATTAATGCTCTTAGTTTCTTTCCACTAGTTTCCAAATGATAAGATGACATTTTTTTGACCAAATCAACATTGCTTTGAAGTCTTTGTTCAATTCTCTCATCAACCATTACCAGCCTATCTTCTACTGATTTTTTTAATTCCAGGTAAGAGTTGTTAATTTTTTTACTTAATTTGATTACAGATCCCATAAAACAAAGTTATTATATAATTAGATTAATTACAATTATCAATTGACGCACCATTTTCTTCAACTAAAAGTAAGCTTTATATTATTATTAAAATCTAATAAGCAGTAATATGTTTTCGTTTTTCAAAAAAAAAAAAATAATTTCACATATCAGATTAAGCGGAGTAATAGGTAATGCAGGAAAATTTAGGCAAGGACTAGATTTTTCAGGACAAGAGGAAATAATTAAAAAAGCCTTTTCAGTTAAAAAAAGTCTAGCTGTTGCAATTACCATTAATTCTCCAGGTGGTTCCCCAGTACAATCGCATCTCATTTATAAATTCATAAGAGAACAAGCAAAAATAAATAAAAAAAAAGTTATAGTATTTGCTGAAGATGTTGCTGCGTCAGGAGGTTATTTGATTGCATGCGCAGGGGATGAAATTTATGCCAACCAAAGTTCAATAATTGGCTCTATAGGTGTAATATTTTCTTCGTTTGGATTTAAAGATTTAATTAAAAAAATTGGAGTTGAAAGAAGAATTTATACCGCTGGTAAAAATAAAAGCACCTTAGATCCTTTTATGGAAGAGAAGCCAGAAGATATTGAAAGATTAAAAAAAATACAATTAGAGATCCATCAGGATTTTATAGAAGTTGTTGAAGAAAGTAGAAAAAATAAGCTAAACAAAAATTTAGGAGAAGAATTATTTTCAGGAGAGTTTTGGTCTGGAAAAAAAGCAAAAGAACTTGGGTTAGTTGATGAAATAGGTAATTTAAACCAAGTTCTTAAAGATAAATTTGGTAAAGATGTCATAATTAAAAAATTTGAGAAACCAAAAAACTGGATATCTAAAAAAATCTCATCTTCAGAAGAGAGTATAGGAAAAATAGCTAGCATTTTGGAAGAAAGAAGTATTTGGCAAAGATATGGCCTCTAAAAATAAAAAAGTAAAAAAAAAATTTTTATCATTCCAAGATACAATTTTTTATTTACAAAAATACTGGAGCAAACAAGGTTGTGTAATATTGCAACCTTACGACTTAGAAGTTGGTGCTGGAACTTTTCATCCAGCAACAACTTTAAGATCTTTAGGCAAAAAACCTTGGCGAACTGCTTATGTTCAACCCTCAAGAAGACCAACCGATGGTCGATATGGGGAGAATCCAAATAGATTACAACATTACTATCAGTTTCAAGTTTTAATAAAACCTTCGCCAGACAACATAAAAAAATTATTTTTAAATAGTCTTTCCTCAATTGGAATTAAACATGAAGAACACGACATTAGATTTGTAGAAGATGATTGGGAAAGTCCCACGCTAGGAGCTGCTGGATTAGGTTGGGAAGTTTGGTGTGATGGAATGGAGGTTACTCAATTTACTTATTTCCAAAAAATGGCTGGAATGGAATGCAACCCGGTTTCAGTTGAAATAACATATGGTCTTGAAAGACTTTGTATGTTTATACAAAATAAAAAAAATGTATTTGAATTAAATTGGAATGAACAAGGAGTACTTTATAAAGATGTTTTTCATCAATCAGAAAAAGAATTTTCTGCTTATAATTTTGAACATGCAAATACAGAGAATTTGTTAAAAATTTTTGAAATGTTAGAAGATGAGGCAAAATCCTTAACTGAAAGAAAACTATCTTTACCCGCATATGATCAATGTTTAAAGGCTAGCCATGTATTTAACATATTAGACTCTAGAGGAGTTATAAGTGTTGCTCAAAGAGCAGAATATATAGCAAGAATAAGAGAGCTTACAAAAATGATCGGTAAAGTTTGGGTAGACTCACAGATATAATTATGTCCGAATTTTTCTTAGAACTTTTTAGCGAGGAGACTCCTCCAAAACTTCAAACTAATGCAAGAAAAAAATTATTTTTAGATTTAAATAAATATTTCGAAGAAAATAATATAAAAACGAAAGGGTCTATGTCAGCTTTTTCTACTCCCAACAGAATTGCAATAAATTTTTCAAATATTTCAAAAGAAGTTATAAAAAAATCTCAAGAAATTAAAGGACCATCATTAAACACTAAAACTGAGGCATTAGAAGGTTTTCTAAAATCTTACAATATCAAGAAATCTCAAGTTGATTTAAAATCTACTGAAAAAGGAAAATTTTATTTTTACAAAAAACCGGAGCAAAAAATTCAAACATACGATTTGTTAAAAAAAAATTTACCTTTAATTTTAGAAAAAATCTCTTGGAACAAATCTATGAAATGGGGAGATAAACAAATGTTTTGGGGCAGACCTCTTAAATCAATTCTCGCAGTATTTGATGGAAAAAAAATAGATTTTAATTTTCATCATTTAAAAGCTTCAAATTTAACGTTTATTGATAAAGATTTTGAGGAAAAGACAAAAAATTTTAATAATTTTAAATCTTACATAACTTATTTTAAATCAAATAGAATTATTTTAGATCATGATAAAAGAAAAGAATTTATTAATAATGAATTAAATAAAACATCCAAAAAAAACAATTTGTTTATAAATATTAAAGAAAATTTGTTGGATGAAATCACTAATATAGTGGAAAAACCAAAAGTGATTCTATGCGAATTTAACAAAAAATTTTTAGAAATTCCTAAAGAAATCTTGATTATAACTATGCAAAATCATCAAAAATATATCCCGACTTTTGATAAAAAAGAAAATTTAACCAATTTTTTTCTTGTCGTTTCAGACTCAAAAGATCCAAAAGGATTTGTAAAACTAGGAAATGAGAGAGTTATTGAAGCGAGATTAAATGATGCAGAATTTTTTTGGAAAAGAAATAAATCTCAAAATTTAATTAAGCAATTATCAGAATTGAAAAAAATTAATTTTTTTAAAGGATTGGGATCTTACTTTGATAAAACTCAGAGAATAAAAAATTTAAGTTCGTTGATTTCAGATGAGCTGATGATTAGTAAAGAAAAAATTGAAGTTGCCGCTTCTATTTGTAAGGTAGATCTTAAATCTGATTTAGTTGCAGAATTTCCAGAATTGCAAGGAGTATTGGGAGGACATTTTGCTGAATCACAAGGTTTTGAAAAAGAAGTTTGTCAGTCTGTCTCAGAACATTATTTGCCTAGTGGCCTTGATAGCAAAGTTCCAAAAAATCTTTATAGCATTACACTTTCTTTAAGTGATAAGTTAGATACTTTGGTTGGATTTTTTGGATTGAATTTAATTCCTACAGGATCAAAAGATCCTTATGCATTAAGAAGATTTACAATTGCTCTAGTTAGATTGATTATAGAAAATAAAATTAATATTAAGTTAAGAAGTATTATTAATTATTCTTTAACACTTTATAAAGAACAAGGTTTTGAATTTGATATTACAAAAGTTCTTAAAGATCTGAATAATTTTATTTTGGATAGATTAAAAAATTATTCAAAAGAGAAAGATATAAGACTAGATATTATTGAAAGTTCTATTTTGTCAAATGATATAGATGATCTTTACAACGGATACAAAAAAGCAGAGACATTAAATAGAAATATTAAAAAAGAATTGGGACAGGGCGTTGTAGAGATTTATAAGAGATCATTCAATATCTTAAGCAACGAAATAAAGAAAAATAAACTAGAGCTATCTAATTCTGTTGATACTGGTTTATTTAAGAATGATTTTGAAAAAAAACTGTATAAAAAAATACAAGAAATTAAAAAATACTATTTAAATGTAGAAAAAAACGATGATTTTGAACAAAGTTTAAAAGAATTATTTAAATTCAGGCAAGACGTTAATTTATTTTTTGATAACGTGATAGTTAATGATGAAAATCAATTAATTAAAAAAAACAGACTAGAACTTTTAAATTTGTTGTGTAAAAGCTTTGATAATTTTTTTAATTTTTCAAAAATTGAAGGATAAATGAAAAAACTAATTTTTAATTTTAAATCAAAAGAAGCAAAAAAATTAAAAAATCCTATAAATATATTGGGCGGCAAAGGTGCCAACCTTGCTGAAATGGGAAGATTGGGATTGTCAGTGCCTCATGGTTTTACAATTTCTACAGAGGTATGTCGTTTGTTTAATCAAAATAAAAAAAAATTAAATTCAAAAATAATTAAAGAAATTAATAAAGAGCTTCTATTAATAGAAAAAGAATCAAAAAAGAAATTTGGGGATTTAAAAAATCCTTTATTAGTATCAGTAAGATCGGGCGCTAGAGTTTCTATGCCAGGAATGATGGATACTATTTTGAATTTAGGTCTAAACGATCAAACTGTAATTGCGCTTGCTAATAAAACTTCAAATATGAGATTTGCAAAAGATAGCTATCGAAGATTTATTCAAATGTATTCAAATGTAGTTTTAGGAGTTGAAAGTTATAATTTTGAAGAGTTAATTGAAAATTACAAATTAACAAGAGGTGCTCTTCTTGATACCGAATTAGATGAAAGTGATTGGGATAACTTAATTAAAGATTTTAAAAATTTAGTTAAAGAAAAAACAAAAAAAGAATTTCCTCAAAATGTTAAAGATCAGTTAATTGGAGCTATTTGTGCTGTGTTCCTGTCTTGGGAAAGTCATAGGGCAAAAGTTTATAGAAAATTAAATCAAATCCCTTCTGATTGGGGAACAGCTGTAAATGTTCAATCAATGGTTTTTGGAAACATGGGTGATGATTGTGCTACAGGAGTTGTATTTACAAGAAATCCGTCAGATGGTGTTAAAGATATTTATGGAGAGTATTTAATTAATTCTCAAGGAGAAGATGTAGTTGCAGGAACTAGAACTCCTCAGCATATAACAAAAAAAGCGAGAATAAATTCAAAAGATAAACAATTATCAATGGAAGAGGTAATGCCTGCTGTTTATAAAAAATTGAAAAAAATTTTATTAAAATTAGAAAAACATTACAAAGATATGCAAGATGTAGAATTTACAGTTGAGAATAAAATTTTATGGATGTTGCAAACTAGATCTGGAAAAAGAACAGCAAAATCAGCAGTTAAAATTGCAGTTGATATGGTTAAGGAAAACTTAATTTCTAAAAAGGAAGCTGTTTTAAGATTGGATCCAAATTCTTTAGATACTTTGTTACATCCAACTTTAGATGAAAATGAGCAAATAAATGTAATTGCCAAAGGCCTGCCAGCTTCACCCGGTGCCGCAAGTGGAAAGGTTGTATTTGCATCTGATGAAGCAGAAAGATTAAATGGAATGATGCAAAATGCAATATTGGTAAGGATAGAAACTTCACCCGAGGATATTCATGGAATGCATGCTGCAAAAGGAATACTAACAGCTAGAGGAGGAATGACAAGCCATGCAGCAGTTGTGGCTAGAGGAATGGGTCGCCCATGTGTTTCAGGCTCAAGTGAGATTGAAATAGATTATGAGAATAAGATTTTTAAAACAAAAAATAATACAGTTAAAGAAGGAGATGTAATTACCATTGATGGCTCAACCGGTAGAATAATTGTTGGTGAAGTAAAAACACTAAAACCAGAAATATCTGGTGATTTTTCAAAATTAATGAACTGGGCAGATGGTTTTAGAAAGTTAAAAGTAAGAACTAATTCTGAAACACCATTAGATAGTAAAGTTGCAAGAGACTTTGGGGCAGAAGGCATCGGACTATGCAGAACAGAACATATGTTTTTTGATGAAGAAAGAATATTATCAGTTAGACAGATGATACTTTCAAAGTCTAAAGTGGATAGGGGAATTGCGCTAGATAAGTTGCTTCCACATCAAAAGAACGATTTTTTAGAAATATTTAAAATTATGGAAGGTTTACCGGTTACAGTAAGATTATTAGATCCACCTCTACATGAGTTTTTACCTAAAAGTGACAAAGAAATAGAAGATGTAGCTAATTCATTAAAATTAACAAAGAATGAAATTCAAGCAAGAATTACAGAACTTCATGAACAAAATCCGATGTTAGGACATAGAGGATGTAGGCTTGGTATTTCTTTTCCAGAAATTTACGAAATGCAGTGTCGTGCTATATTTGAAGCACTAATAGAATTAAAAAGAAAGAAAATAAAATCTGCCTTTCCAGAGATAATGATACCTTTGGTTTCAACAGAAGCTGAAATAAAAATTATGAAAGAACTTGTGATTAGCACAGCAAAGAAAGTTCAAGACGATCACAAAACAAAAATAGATTTTTTAGTTGGTACTATGATAGAGTTACCTAGAGCGGCTATTAGAGCTAATGAAATTGCTAAACATGCAGAGTTTTTTAGCTTTGGAACTAACGACTTAACACAAACTACTTTCGGTATAAGTAGAGACGATAGTGGCAAATTTTTAAATGATTATATTGAAAATAAAATTTTCGACACCGATCCTTTTGTATCTATTGATGATGGAGTTGGAGATCTAATCAAAATTGCATCTGAAAAAGGGAAAAAACAAAATAAAAGTATAAAATTAGGAATTTGCGGAGAACATGGCGGAGATCCAAAGAGTATACATTTATGCTCAAAAATTGGTCTTAACTATGTTTCCTGTTCTCCTTATAGAGTTCCTATTGCAAGGTTAGCAGCTGCACAAGCAGAGTTAATTAAATAATTGTTAAATTAACAAACTTGTGTCAAAGCTTTTTGAGCTATGAGTTAAAGATCCAACAGATATTCTATTAATTCCTGTCTTTGAAATATTACTTATATTTTTCAAATTAGCATTACCTGAATATTCAGTTTCATATTTATTATTACAAAGTTTTAAAGATTTTCTTAGTTGTTTAAGGTTCATGTTGTCAAAAAGTATTCTTTTAAATTTGAGCTCTAAAACTTGCTTAAGTTGTTTTATATTTTCTACCTCTACAGTAACTATTTTTTTTGTTTTTGAAGCTTTATTAATTAAATTTTCCAAACTGACATCCGAAGCAATATGATTTTCTTTAATCAAAATTTCATCACTTAAATTGAACCTATGATTATGACCACCACCTTTTTTAACAGCATATTTTTCAAGCAATCTAAGATTAGGAATTGTTTTTCTTGTGCAACAAATTTTAGTTTTGTTTCCAACTTTTTTTACAAATTTATTTGTAAGAGTTGAAATACCTGAGGCATGATTAAGGAAATTAAGTGCAGTTCTTTCAGCTATTAAAATAGTTTTTGTTTTAGCTCTTATTTCTGCAATTACTTTATTTTTTTTTATTCTTTTTCCTTCTTTAATTCTTGGCTTAAAAACCGTTTCTTTTCCAATTAGTTTAAAAGCGCTTTTACAAAAATCTAAGCCAGAAATAATTCCATTCTGTTTTGATATTATTTTAGCTTTTATAATTTTATTTTTAAAACTAATTAGATTAGTTGTTATATCTCCTTTAGAAGACAAGTCCTCCAATAATGCTTTTTTAACTATAGTGTTGATATATTTTTGATTTATTTTTTGCACTGATCTAACGACCAATTTTTGCCATTTTTTCTACAGACTTTCTTGCTTTTTCTATAGTGATATCATCCATGATTATCTCGTTTGTTTCTTTTTCTAAGCAATCAAGAATTTTAGGAAGTGTAATTTTTTTCATATGTGGACAAAGATTGCATGGTCTTATGAATTTCACATTGGGGTTGTCTATTTGAACATTATCGCTCATTGAACATTCTGTAACCATCATTACTTTTTCTGGTTGTTTATCTTTAACGTATTTTATCATACCACTTGTAGATCCAGTGAAATCACTCGCATTAATCACATCAGGCGGACATTCAGGATGTGCAATAATTTTTATTCCTGGGTTATTTTCTCTAATCTCATTTATTTCTTCATCATTAAATTGTTCATGTACTTCACATGTTCCTTTCCATGAAATAATTTCAACATCAGTTTGTGAAGCAACATATTTAGCTAAATAGTCATCTGGTAAAAATATAACTTTTTTAGCATCCAGAGAGTTTATAATCTTAATCGCGTTAGCCGATGTACAACATACATCCGTCTCTGCTTTAACATCTACAGATGTATTTACATACGAAACAACTGGAACACCTGGGTATTGTTTTTTTAAATTTCTAACATCTTCTCCTGTTATTGATGATGACAAAGAGCAACCGGCTCTCATATCTGGTAACAACACTTTTTTATTTGGACTCATTAACTTTGCTGTTTCAGCCATGAAATGAACGCCACACATAACAATTATATCAGCTTTTGTTTTTGCAGCTTCAACAGCTAGAGCAAGAGAGTCAGCTGAAAAATCTGATATACCATGATAAATTTCTGGAGTTTGATAGTTGTGTGCAAGTATAATAGCATTCTTTTCTTTCTTTAATTTATTTATTTTATAAATGTACGGTGCATGAGTTGCCCATTCAATTTCTGGTACAGTAGTAGAAATTTTTTGATAGATTGGATCAGTTACTCTTTTTATTTCTGCAGAAATTTCCATAATAAAAACTTATCAACTTGAAATAGAATTGTCATTCATTTAATCTGACGCATTAATTGCGGTCATGCTGAAACTGGTAGACAGGCACGGTTGAGGGCCGTGTGGGCCTAGCCCATGAGAGCTCGAATCTCTCTGACCGCACCAAAAAATTACACTTACAAAATGATCTTTTGTCATATAATTATAATTAGCAAATATAATTTTAGTAAGTTATAAAAGGAGGATAAGTGCTAGACAAAAATCATAATAAAATAGGGCATAATTCTTTATCAAATAACAATTCAAATAATAAAAATTTAAAAACTACAAAAAAAGGATTTTTTGTAAGTTATGACGCCGCTGGTTTTAGAATAGACTATTATAATACAAGACCATTAAGAAGATTTTTAAGAAAAGGGTTAATCAAACTTAGAGTCTTTGAGTATATTAAAAACTTAAAAAAAAGATTA
>CAYXLK010000009.1:0-33943 GCA_964465855.1 uncultured Candidatus Pelagibacter sp.
AGAGCTCAATATTCAATGTTTTTTGATCATTATGATAAAGTTCCTCAAAATGTTCAAGATGAAGTTACTAAAAAGACAGGTACTTAAAAATGGAAAAGCAAAATATTAGAATTAAATTAAGAGCTTACGATAACAAAATTCTTGATCAATCAACAGAGGAGATTGTTAATACAGTAAAAAGAACTGGAGCAAATATTAAAGGCCCAATACCTTTACCAACTAAAATTGAAAAATATACAGTTTTAAGATCCCCACATATAGACAAAAAAAGTAGAGAGCAATTTGAAACTAGAACTCACAAAAGATTAATTGACATTATAGAACCAACACCTCAAACAGTTGAAGCTTTGATGAAATTAGATTTAGCTTCTGGTGTAGATGTAGAGATAAAAATATGAGTAGTTTAGAGTTACATGGAAAAAAAATTGGAATGTCTAGAGAGTTTTACGATACTGGACAATCAGTTCCTGTGACTGTTTTAAAAATGGAAAAAGCAAGAATTATAGGTCTTATTGATGAAGAAAAAAGAGGCTATACAGCAATTCAGGTAGGTTTTGGAAATATAAAAAGTTCAAAATTGTCTAATCAAATGAAAGGTTTTTTTGCAAAAAAAAACACCGAGCCAAAAAAAACTCTTAAAGAAATAAGAATGGATAATAATAGCGAATATAAAGAAGGAAACGAATTTGGTATTGAAATATTCGATAATGTTAAATTTGTCGATGTTAAAGCTAAAACAATAGGAAAAGGTTTTGCTGGCGTAATGAAAAGACACAATTTTAGAGGTTTGAGAGCATCTCACGGAGTATCTGTATCACATCGATCTCATGGATCGACAGGACAGCGTCAAGACCCAGGAAAAGTATTTAAAAATAAAAAAATGGCAGGTCATATGGGTAACAAATATAGAACTATGCAAAATCTTGAAATAATTAAAAAAGATATACAGAATCAACTTTTATTTATCAAAGGATCTATTCCTGGATCTAAAAATAGTGAAGTTATGGTTACTAAATCTATCAAAAACATAAAAAAATCTACAATCATTGAAAAGATTGAAGCTGTAAAAAAGGCAAAAAAAGATGTCGATAAGAAAAAGAAATAATTTATGAAATTAGAAAAATTATCAATTGATGGAAATAAAAATAGTATCGAAGTGACAGATAAAATTTTCACTACCAAAGTTAATAAAAAATTAATAAGTGAAATTTTGTATAAAAATATTGCTAATTTTAAAGGTAGAAAAGCAAAAACAAAGCAAAAAAATGAAATAATTGGATCAACTTCAAAAATTTATGCACAAAAAGGAACTGGAAATGCAAGACATGCTAGCAGAAAAGCACCAATTTTTGTAGGTGGTGGTGTAGCGCATGGTCCAAAAGGTGAAGATGCTTACAAATTTAGAAAATTAAACAAAAAAGAAAAAAGAATTGGTTTAGCTTCTATTATTACTGAAAAAAATAATTTTAAAGATTTAATTGTGTTTAATGATTTTGACAAAACTATATCAAAAACTAAAGAAATGTTTTTACTTCTAAAAAAATTTGAAGCTACAAATTCTATAATTTTACTGGATAAAGCATCTAAGGATAAAATAGGTAGATCTCTTAAAAATATTCCTAATGTAAAAGTTTCAGATATAGGAAGCTTAGCTTTATATGACTTAGTAAAATATAAAAAAGTTATTTTTACAGAATCATCAATGAAAGAATTGGAGAAAAGATATTCATGATTAATAAATTTACCTTATATGATAAAATAATAAGTCCTATTGTAACTGAAAAGTCTACTAACCAATCAGAACAAAATAAGATTGTTTTTAAAGTTAATAAACAATTTAGTAAAAAACTAATTAAAAAAAATGTAGAAAAGATATTTAAAGTTGAAGTTATAAAAGTAAATATAGTTAATAAAAAAACAAAAGTAAAGTCCACCAGAGGAAAAAAAGTAAAAATCCCAGGATATAAAAAAGCAATAGTGACCCTTAAAAAAGGTCAAAATATAGATTTAACAACAGGTATTTAAAAAATATGGCTCTAAAACAATATAAACCTTATACAAAATCTACAAGATCAACAATACTTATTGATAAGTCTGATCTATGGAAAGGTAAACCATATAAACCTCTTACAGTTCCAAATAAATCTGTGAAAGGTAGAAATAATATGGGAAGAATTACAGCCAGAAACCATGGCGGAGGTCATAAACAAAAATATAGAATTATTGATTTTTACAGAAAAAAATTCGATATTTCCGCAACAGTTGAAAGAATTGAATATGATCCTAATAGGTCATGTCACATAATGTTAGTTAAATTTGCCGATGATCAAAAGACTTACTATCTAGCTCCTCAAAAAATAAAAGTTGGAGATACAATTCAGAATGGTCCAAATTCAGAAATTAAAGTTGGAAATACATTGCCACTTAAAGATATACCTGTGGGTATTGATATACATAATGTTGAACTTCAACCAGGCGGCGGTGGAAAAATAGCTCGATCAGCTGGTACACATGTAACTATTTCAGGAACAGATGGAAATTATTCAATAGTCAAAATGAGCTCAGGAGAAGTTAGAAAAATAAATTCAAGATGTTTGGCAACTATTGGTGTTTTATCCAATCCAGACCAAAAGAATATTAGCATAGGTAAAGCAGGCAGATCTAGATGGTTAGGTAAAAGACCTCACACCAGAGGTGTTGCAATGAACCCTGTAGATCACCCACATGGTGGAGGTGAAGGTAAATCAGCAGGAGGAAGACATCCGGTTTCACCAACAGGAGTTTCAGCTAAAGGGCTAAAAACTAGAGACAACAAAAGAACTGATAAATTTATTATAAGAAGAAAGAGTAAGAAATAATTATGGCTAGATCTATTTGGAAAGGACCGTTTGTTGAGGAAAGCCTGATCAAAAAGGTAGAGAAAGAAAAAAATAATCCTAAAAGAAAACCAATAAAAACATGGTCAAGAAAATCTACAATTCTTCCAGATTTTATTGGAGTAAGTTTTTTAATTTATAATGGAAAAAAATTTATATCAATTACCGTATCGGAAGACATGGTTGGACATAAATTTGGAGAATTTGCACCTACAAGACAATTTTCTGGTCATACACCGGCAGATAAAAAAGCTAAAGAAACAATCGCAATATCAGAAAAGAAATAAATTATGAAAAATAAAAAAAATAATATTGATTTGAAGATTGTTAAAGCGATTAATAAAAATGTAAGATCTAGTACAAGAAAACTATCTCCAATTTTAAGTTCAATCGTAGGAAAAAAAGCTGATGAAGCACTTAAATATTTATCATTTTCTGAAAAAAGAATATCTAAAGATATTAAAAAAACTATTTCTTCAGCTGTTGCTAATGCAGAAAATAATTATCAGTATGACATTGATAAATTAATTGTTAAGGAAGCTTTTTGTGGAAAGCAAATTATAATGAAAAGATTTAGAGCTAGAGCTAAAGGTAGAGCATCACCAATATTAAAACCTTATTCAAATGTAACAATAATATTATCAGAAAAAACAAAGGAGTTAAAACAAGATGGGCCAAAAAGTTAATCCAATAGGCTTGAGACTAGGCATCAACAAAGGCTGGGACTCTGTCTGGTATGCAAATAAAAAGAATTTTGGAAATTATTTAATTGAGGATTTTAAAATTAGAGAACATATTAAAAAAACAGTCGTAAATTCAGGTGTTTCAAAAGTTATGATAGAAAGAACTACAAAAAAATGTTTTATTACAATTTATACTTCAAGACCTGGATTTGTTATTGGTAAAAAGGGCAGTGATATAGAAAAAATTAAAAAAAAATTATCTGAAATAACCACCAATGAAGTTGTTTTAAATATTAAAGAAGTAAAAAAACCGGAAACAAATAGTTATTTAGTTGCTGAAAATATAGCTCAACAACTAGTTAAAAGAGTGTCTTTCAGAAAAGCAATGAAAAGATCTATGCAATCCGCAATTAGATTAGGTGCAAAAGGTATTAAAGTTGCTTTAAGTGGCAGATTGGGCGGAAATGAAATTGCTAGAACTGAATGGTTAAGAGATGGAGCTGTCCCATCACACACTTTAAGAGCTGATATAGATTATGCTGAAGCTGAAGCTCTAACTACATATGGGATAATTGGTGTTAAAGTTTGGATATACAAAGGTGAAATATTTACAAGGGAATTTAATCAAGAGACTAATAAAAATTAATTATGTTGCAACCAACAAGAACAAAATTTAGAAAAGCACACAAAGGAAGAATACATGGTGTTGCGTCTAGATGTAACCTTATGAATTATGGAGCTTATGGTTTGAAAGCTGTTCAGCCAGATAGAGTAATTTCAAAACAAATAGAGGCAGCCAGAGTAGCTTTAACAAGACATATGAAACGTCAAGGTAGAGTTTGGACAAGAGTTTTTCCTAATATTCCGGTATCAAAAAAACCTACTGAAGTTAGAATGGGTAAAGGAAAAGGTTCACCAGAATTTTGGGCATGCAGAGTAAAACCAGGAAGAATATTATTTGAGGTAGATGGTGTTAACGAACAAGTAGCCCGTGAAGCCTTATACAAGGCTTCAGCAAAGCTGCCAATTAAATGTAAATTTATTAAGAGAATATAATGAAAAAGAATGAATTAAGTAAATTAACAAAATCAGAAATTATAAAGAACTTAGATAAATTTAAAAAAGATTTATTTAATTTAAGATTTCAAAAAAATAATGGACAATTAAAGAGTCCGGCAAAATTTAAAGAAACTAGAAAAAACATTGCAAGGCTAAAAACATTAATGCAAGGAAAACATGCCTAAAAAAAAGTTAGATGGGATTGTCGTTAGTGATAAAGGAAACAAATCTATAACTGTTATGGTTGAAAGAAAATATCAACATCCAGTATTGGACAAAGTTATTAAAACTAAAAAAAAATATTATGTTCATGATGAAAATAATTCATTTAAAACAGGAGACAAAGTCTCAATTATAGAGTCAAGACCCATTTCGAAAACTAAAAGATTTAAAGTTCTAGAGGATAAAAGATGATACAGGTTCAGACAGAATTAATGGTTGCAGATAATACAGGAGCAAAAAGAGTTGAATGCATAAAGGTTCTTGGTGGATCAAAAAGAAGATACGCAAGCATTGGAGATATTATTAAAGTTTCTGTTAAAGAAGCAATTCCTAAAGGTAAAGTAAAAAAAGGATCAGTACACAATGCAGTTGTTGTTAGAGTAAAAAAAGGAATTCATAGAAATGATGGATCAAAAGTTAAATTTGATAATAATGCAGCTGTATTAACAGATGAAAAAGGTGAACCAATCGGTACACGAATTTTTGGACCAGTAACACGAGAACTAAGAATTAAGGGACAAATGAAAATTATATCTTTAGCTCCGGAGGTTTTATAAATGATAAAAAAAGGATCTAAAGTTAAAGTAATGATTGGCAAAGATAAAAAAAAAGAAGGTGAAATCATAGAAATTGATAGATTAAATTATAGAGCTAAAGTTAAAGGACTAAACCTTGTAAAAAAGCATATGAAAGCAACAAAAGAGAAAAAAGGTGGAATTATAACAAAAGAGAATTTTATTAATATTTCTAATTTGATTTTAATGGAAACAAAAAAAAAAGAAAAGAAGGTTAAAGCATGACCCCGAGACTTAAAGAAATTTACCAAAAAAATATAGTTTCAAATTTAAAGACAAAATTTGGATATAAAAATTTAAATATGGGTCCTAAACTAGAAAAAATCATTATAAATATGGGCTTAGGATTAGACGGCAACGATGGTAAAATAATAAAATCTTGTGAGAATGATTTATCGTTACTTACAGGTCAAAAACCGGTCATAACTAAATTTAAAAAATCAATTTCAAACTTTAAAACAAGAAAAGATACAAATGCAGGACTGAAGGTATCTCTTAGAAAAGATATGATGTATGAATTTCTTGACAGATTAGTTAATATAGCACTTCCAAGAATTAAAGATTTTAGAGGCTTGTCACCTAAAAGTTTTGATAAAAAAGGCAATTATACGTTTGGTATAAAAGAACATATTATCTTTCCTGAAGTAAACTTTGACAAGGTAGAAAAAATAAGAGGATTAGATATAACGATTGTTATTAGTTCGCAAAAAGTTGATCATAGTTATGAATTGTTAAAACAATTTAATTTCCCATTCATAGAAAAGGAGACAAATTAATGGCAAAATTAAGCTCTATAAATAAAAATAATAGAAGAATTAAATTATCTAACAGACTATTAAAAAAAAGAAAAAAATTAAAAAAAATTATAATGGATAAAAAAATATCTCTTGAAGAAAGATTTAAAGCTCAACAAAAATTATCTAAAATGCCAAGAAATTCATCAAAAACACGCGTTGTAAATAGATGTCAAATTACAGGTAGGCCACATGCTGTTTACAGAAAATTAAAAATATCCAGAATAGCTCTTAGAAAATTAACTTTAGAGGGCAAAATTCCTGGCATGGTTAAATCAAGTTGGTAAAGGAGAATTAATGAGTTTAAGTGATCCAATAGGCGATATGTTAGCTAGAATAAAAAATGCTAGCTTAAGAAATTATAAGAAAGTGCAGATACCATCATCGAAATTTAAAATGAAAATTGCAGATGTTTTAAAAAGTGAAGGATATATTATTGATTGTAAAGTTATAAGTGCTGATGGAAAAGACAATATATTAATTGATTTAAAATATAATTTAGGAAATTCAGTTATAAACTCTATTCAACGCGTTTCTAAACCTGGAAGAAGGATATTTTCTAGTGCCGAAAGTTTGCCGAAAGTAAGCAATGGTTTAGGAATTGCTATAATCTCTACTCCAAAAGGTGTAATGACAGACCAAGAGGCACGTAAAAATCAAGTAGGTGGAGAAATTATTTGTAAGGTGTTTTAATGTCAAAAATTGGTAAAATAAATATTGAAATTCCAGAAAAAGTGAAAGTTTCACTTGATGGAAGCCTGCTAAAAATGGAGGGCCCTTTAGGAAAAAATAATTTAGCATTAGATATAAAAATGTTTGAATTAAAAATTAATGACGGTAAAGAAGTTTCAATAAAACCTAGAACTATCAATCCTGACACAAAGAGGATTTGGGGCTTAAATAGAAGTTTAATTAATAATGCAATAAAAGGAATAAACGAAGGATATTCAAAAACATTAGAACTTTCAGGTGTTGGGTTTAGAGCTGCAGTTAAAGGAAATATATTAAATTTACAAATAGGATTTAGCCATGATGTAAATTATACAATTCCAGATGGAATTAAAATATCTGTAGAAAAACAATCAATCATTAAAATAACAGGCTCAGATAAACAGTCAGTAGGATCGGTTGCTGCAAAAATAAAATCATACAAAAAAACTGAGCCATATAAAGGCAAAGGTATAAAAGAGCAAGGCGAATATTCATTAAAAAAAGAAGGCAAAAAGAAATAATGAAACTAGATACAAAAGAGAGAAAAAAATTTAGAATAAGAAATAAACTTAAGCTAAATAATCCAAATAATAGAATGAGATTAACGGTTACAAGGTCAGCTAAGAATATTACAGCTCAAATAATAGATGATTTTACAAATAAAACTCTTATTTCTGCAACATCAAATATTAAAACAATAAAAGATACGAAGAAAAAGAAATCTGAATTATCTGAAATTGTAGCTACAAAACTTGCAGAACAAGCTAAAGAAAAAAAAATAACAAAAGTATATTTTGATAGAGGTGTTTATAAATATCACGGAAGAATTAAAATATTTGCTGAAACATTGAGAAAAAATGGGATGGAATTTTAAAAATGGAAAAAAATAATAACAATTTTTTAGAAAAGTTAGTGCACATAAATAGAATTACCAAAGTTGTTAAAGGTGGTAGAAGGTTCGGTTTTTCAGCATTAGTAGTTGTTGGAAATCAAAATGGTCAAATTGGTGTAGCCCACGCAAAGGCTAAACAAGTCCCTGATGCTATAAGAAAGGCTAATGAATTAGCTAGAAGAAAATTAATTAAAATTCCATTAAGAGATGGAAGAACCATACACCATGATGTTTATAGCAAGGATGGTGCGGGAAAGGTTTTACTTAGATCGGCACCAAAAGGTACAGGAATAATTGCAGGTGGACCTATAAGATCAATTTGTGAAGTTTTAGGTGTAAAAGATATTGTTGCAAAATCATTGGGTACAGGAAATCCTCACAATGTTATAAGAGCATGTTTAAAAGCATTAAAATTACAACATTCTCCAAAAGAAATATCTTTTTCTCGAAACAAAAAAATATCTGAAATAGTAGAGAAAAGAGGTTAATTATGAAACTAAACTCAAAAATAAGAACTAAAGAAAGAAAAAAAAGATTGGGTAGAGGTATTGGTAGTGGAAAAGGAAAAACATCTGGTAGAGGAGTAAAAGGTCAAAAATCCAGAAGTGGTGTTGCAATTAAAAGTTTTGAAGGTGGTCAAATGCCACTTTATAGAAGATTGCCAAAAAGAGGATTTAACCCAATAAGAAAAAAACAAAAGTATTCAATAATTAATTTATCTAAGATACAGACGTTAATTGATAAAAAAATTATTTCCACAAATAGTAAAATTGACTTAAATTTATTAAAGACAAATAAATTAATTAAAAAAAATGTAAAAAAATTTAAAATTTTAGGAATAGGTGATATTAAAGTTAAAATTAATTTAGATACAAATTTAGTATCCAAATCAGCAAAAGAAAAATTATCAAAATCAGGATCAGATTTTATTTCAAAAAATAACTCTTAATGAGCGCTAGTAATCAAAACGATTTAAGGAATAGAATTTTATTTACGATATTCATTTTAGCAATTTATAGATTGGGAACCTTTGTTCCATTATCAGGTATTGATCCTAACCAACTCCAAATTATGATGGAAGGTAATCAAAAGGGTTTGTTAGGCATGTTCAACGTTTTTGCTGGTGGAGCTATCGGCAGAATGGCCATTTTTGCTCTTGGTATAATGCCATATATTTCAGCATCAATCATTGTCCAACTATTAACAGGTGTATCTGATTATTTCAAAAATTTAAAAGCTCAAGGTGAAAAAGGCAGACAAAAAATTACACAAATTACCAGATATGGAACAGTTTTATTGGCAACTGTTCAAGGTTATGGTTTATCTGTTGGATTAGAATCTTCTGCAAATTTAGTTATAAATCCAGGAATATTTTTTAAAATATCTACAGTTACAACCATAGTTGCTGGAACAATGTTTTTAATGTGGCTAGGAGAACAAATTACTCAAAGAGGAATTGGTAATGGTATCTCATTAATTATTTTTTCTGGAATAGTAGCTGAAATACCAAGAGCTTTAGCTACAACATTCGAATTAGGAAGAACAGGAGCGTTATCCACAATTGTAATTATTTCTATTTTTATAATTCTTATTTTAACAATTATGTTTATTGTTTTTATGGAAAGAGCTTTAAGAAAAATTCCAATAAACTATCCAAAAAGACAGGTTGGCAATAAAATTTATGGTGGAGACTCATCGCACCTCCCTTTAAAAATCAACTCTGCAGGAGTTATACCTGCAATATTTGCATCTGCATTATTATTATTACCAGTAACTTTTTCAAATTTTAATATTTCTCAAAATGAAACATTTTTAAACATAGTTTCTTTCTTCTCACAAGGACAACCTTTATATATGTTGTTATATGCATCTGGGATCATTTTTTTTACTTTTTTCTATACTTCTATAACTTTTAATCCTAATGAGACTGCAGAAAACTTAAGAAAATATGGTGGATTTATTCCAGGAATAAGACCTGGTGAAAGCACTGCTTTATATATTGAAAACATTTTAACAAAATTAACTACAATAGGCGCATTGTACTTAACACTTGTTTGTTTGATGCCAGAATTTTTAATTGCCAATTATCCGATACCTTTTTACTTGGGCGGTACTTCGATATTAATTGTTGTTGTTGTTGCAATTGATACAGTAACACAAATACAAACAAGATTAATGAGTTCACAATATGAACAGTTAATTAAAAAAACCCAATTTGGAAAATAGATATTAAAGTGTGATTATTATTCTTTTTGGACCACCCGGCGCAGGTAAAGGTACTCAATCACATTTTTTAGTTAATAAATTTAATTTTATTCAAGTATCAACTGGAGACTTATTAAGAAAAGAAATTGAAAACAAAACTAAAAATGGTTTAAAAATTGCATCAATTATAAATAATGGTGAATTTGCTAGCAATGAATTAATTTATGAAATTTTAGATGTACATTTAAATAAAATTAAAAATCATAAAAACATTATATTTGACGGATATCCAAGAAATTTAAAACAAGCAAATGAGTTTGAAATCTTATTATCTAAGCACAATCTAAATTTAGATAAAATTTTTTTTCTTAACGTAGAAAGAAAAGTAATTAAAAATAGAATATCGGGAAGATTTATTTGTTCCAAATGCAATAAAATTTACAATATAAATATAATAGATGATGATTATAAAAATCATAAATGTGGTGTTAGCTTTTTTATAAAAAGAAAAGATGATAACGAAGAAACCATTTTAAAAAGATTCGATTTGTATATGGATGACACAGCACCATTAATCAATCATTATAAAGCGCATCATGGTTTTTGTGAAATTGATGGCAACAAAGACATACCTCTAATAAACGAGCAAATTAGAGGTTTTCTTAATGCATAAGCCCATTGACATTAAAAAATCATCTTATATAAGGGGGCTAATTTTTTTCAATTATCATGGCTCGTATTGCAGGCGTAAACATTCCACAGAATAAGTTAGTTCACATTGGGCTTACATATATTTATGGTATTGGTGATAAATTTTCTTCTCAAATTTGTAAATCTCTCAGTATACCTTCATCAAAAAGAGTAAATGAACTTACTGATGATGAAATTTTAAAAATAAGAGAATACATCGATACGAATTTTGTAGTTGAAGGAGATTTAAGAAGAGATAATTCATTAAGTATAAAAAGATTAATTGATTTAGCCTGTTATAGAGGAACTAGGCATAAGAAAAAATTACCTGTAAGAGGCCAAAGAACAAGATGTAATGCTAGAACGCGAAAAGGTAAAGCAATTGCTATTGCAGGAAAAAAATTAACGCCTCTTAAAAAATAAAAATTATGACAAAAGAAGAAATTAAAGATAAATCGTTGGAAAAAGAAGACATAAAGAAAAAAAGCTATACAAAAAAAAAGAAAACAAAAAAAAATATATTAAATGGTATTGCATACGTTCAATCCACTTTTAATAATACAATCGTTTCAATTGCTGACACTAATGGAAATGTTATTTCATGGGCGTCTGCAGGTCAAAAAGGTTTTAAAGGTTCAAGAAAATCAACTCCTTATGCAGCACAAGTTGCAGCTGACGCTGCCGCTGTTAAAGCTTTAGAATTTGGAATGAAAGTTCTATCTGTAGAAGTTAAAGGTCCTGGATCAGGAAGAGAAACAGCTTTAAGAGCATTACAAGCTAGAGGTTTTAAAATTACTTCAATTAGAGATACAACTTCTATGCCACATAACGGTACAAGACCACCAAAAAAAAGGAGAGTATAAAATGGAAACTAATAATGTTAATTTTAAAAATTGGAAGTCATTAATAAAACCTTCAAAGATTGATGTTGATCAAAGTAATGACAAAACATTTATTAAAGTAGTGGCAGAACCACTTGAAAAAGGTTATGGATTAACTATTGGTAACTCCTTAAGAAGAATTTTGCTTTCATCTATTAGAGGTACCGCTGTAACAGCTATACAAATTGATGGTGTTCAACATGAATATAGTTCTATAAAAGGTGTTAGAGAAGATGTTACAGATATAGTTTTAAACATCAAATCACTTGACTTAAAAAGTAATTTTGAAGGAAGTAAGAAATTAGTTTTAGATGCAAAAGGCCCTGGTGAAATTAAAGCTTCGCAAATTAATTCTATACCTGATATAGAAATCTTAAACCCAGATTTGGTTATTTGTAATTTAGATGAAAATGCTAATTTTCATATGGAGCTATTTGTAGGTAATGGAAAAGGATATGTTTCTGCAGAATCAAATAAACCTGAAGAACCACCTTTAGGATTAATTCCAATAGACTCTTTATTTAGCCCAGTTAAAAAAGTTTCATACTCAATAAGCACTGCTCGAGAAGGAAAGGCTCTTGACTATGATAAATTGACTATGGAGATTGAGACTAACGGATCAATTACAGCTGAAGATGCATTAGCTTACGCAGCAAGAATTTTTCAAGATCAATTAGGTATGTTTATTAATTTTGACGAACCACAAGAAATTAAAATAGAAGATCATCCAAAAGAACCAGAGTTTAACCAAAATCTTTTAAGAAAAGTAGATGAGCTTGAATTATCCGTGAGATCAATGAATTGTCTAAAAAACGATAACATTATTTATATTGGAGATCTTGTTCAAAAATCTGAGGGTGAAATGTTAAGAACACCAAATTTCGGTAGAAAGTCTCTTAATGAAATTAAAGAAGTATTAAGTGGAATGTCGCTATATTTGGGCATGGAAATACCAAAATGGCCTCCTGAAAATATTGCTGAATTATCTAAAAAATTAGAGGACGCAATATAATAATGAGACACAAACTTGGCCATAGAAAACTAAATAGAACATCTGAGCATAGAAAAGCTTTAATAAAAAATATGCTTAATTCTTTGGTGAAATATGAGCAAATAACAACTACTCTTCCGAAAGCTAAAGTTTTAAGACCAGAAGCTGAAAAACTTATTACTATTGGAAAAAAAGATAATTTAGCAAATACAAAAAGGCTTGTTTCAAAACTTCAAAATATGCAGACTGTAAACAAGATTAGAAAAACTCTTTCTAAAAGATATGAAGCTCGTAAAGGCGGGTATACAAGAATTATTAAAGCTGGTTACAGATATGGAGACAATGCTCCAATGGCAATAATTGAATTTGTAGATAGAAACCTTGAGGCAAAAAGAGTAGATAGAAAAAAAAATAAAACAGTAGACAAAAACAAAGAAACCACACCAGCACAAAAAACTGCTTAAAAATTAATAATAAAACAAATGTTTGAGGTTATTAATATTGATGATTCCTCTGTTGGTTTCCGAATCGATAAATGGATTAAGAAAAAGTTAACTAAAATTCCTCAAAGTTTAATTGAAAAAGATTTACGTAACGGAAAAATTAAAGTTAATAAAAAAAAAGTAAAAAGTTCATATAAGCTAATTAAAAATGATAAAATCTATTTATTTAATTTTGATTATAAAAATTTATCAATTGTTAAAAAAAGTTATATTCCAAAAAATAATATAATTAAAGAAACTGAAAAAGATATAATTGAGAATAATAATAATTTTATAGTAATAAATAAAAAAGCGGGATTACCTGTTCAAGGTGGAACTAAAATAAATGAAAACGTGACCAATATTTTCTCAAATAGTATTTATTTTAAAGATTACAAACCATTTATTGTTCATAGAATTGATAAAGAAACTTCTGGTATATTAATAATTGCAAAAAACCGCGAAACAGCTCAGCAATTAACAAGTTTATTTAGAATTAGAAAAATACACAAAACCTATCTTGCATTATCTTTTGGTCAAATTGATAAAGAAAAAAATATCTTAGATAATAATTTAATACGATATGAAGGTAACAAAAAAATTATGGAAAGAGCCATTACTCATTATCATGTAATAGATAAGAATAATAAATATACACTTTTTAAATTAAAACCTATAACTGGAAGAAAACACCAAATTAGAAAACACTTGATAGATCTAGGATATCCTGTTGTTGGCGATAATAAATATTTTCTTAAAAAACAATCAAAAAATAAACACTTAATGCTACATGCGTACGAAATTAAATTTATACTAAACAACACAAAATATAATTTTAAAGCTAATATTCCTGTATATTTTAAAGATTTTTTAATTAAGAATAATTTAAAACAGAAAAATTTTTAATTAGTTTTTGTTCTAATGCTTTAACGAATTTTGTGTAATTTATTTTTGAGATTTCTTTTAAATTTATTACTTTCTTATTTTTAAGACCACAAGGAATGATTTTATTAAAGTTATTAAGATTATTATTTATATTTATTGAAAAACCATGATATGCAATCCATTTCTTTACTCTTATACCTATAGCTGCAATCTTTTTACTTTCATTATCGTGATTTACCCATATACCAATATTTTTTCTATCACTATTTGCAATTATAAAAAATTCTTTTAATGTTTCAATTATTGAATTTTCAATTGTAACAATAAATTTTCTAATGTCTTTATTTCTTTTAGTTAGATCGATAACTAAATAGCAGATCAATTGACCAGGAGAATGATGTGATATTTTTCCTCCTCTAGATGTTTTTATTACTTCAATAGACTTGTCTAAAATATCATTTTCATTAAAACTTGTTCCAGCAGTATAAATTTCATCATGCTCTAAAAACCATATTAATTCATTTGCTTTATTATTAATTACTTTTTCTAATCTTTTCTCTAGTAATTGAATTGCTTCATAATAATTGACTGGTTTTACTGACCTTTTTATCTCTATACTCATATTAAATTTGTAATATAAGGATATCGCTCAAAAAAACTAGGAATATCAACCATGAGTTTAATAAAAAAAAGTAAAGATAAAATTGTTAATTTTGAATTTAACAAGGAATATATAAAAGTAATTACTGAAAAAATATCAAGTAGTGATGCAAATTTTATAAGTAATTCTTTTAAAGAAATGCACCCAGCAGATGCTGCTGATATTATTGAACATTTATCGCAAGAAGATAGAGAAAATTTAATTAAGCTAAATAATTTTAAAATCGACCCAGCAATTTTTATTGAACTTAATGAGGCTATTCAAACAGAAATAACGAAATATTTATCAAATGAGAGTATTGTTTTTATTTTAAAAAAACTCGAATCCGATGATGCAATTAAGATTTTAGAAAATTTAGATGAAAGTAATAAGAATGATATTTTAAATTCATTACCACCAAAAGACAGATTTGCTCTATTAGAAAGCTTAAGTTATCCAGAAGACAGTGCTGCTAGAATTATGCAAAGAGAATTTACCGCAATACCAAGTAACTGGTCTGTTGGACAAACAATTGATTATTTAAGGGAGAATAGAGATTTACCAGAGGAGTTTCTAGAAATTTTTATTGTTGATAATGAATTTAAACCTATTGGAACTGTTACATCCTCAAAAGTATTAAGAACACCAAGAGAAGCTAAAATGATTTCTATTACAAATGAAACTCAATTTTTAATCCCAGTTGATATGGATAGAGAAGAGGTTGGTCGAATGTTTGAAAATTACAATCTTAATTCAGCGTGTGTTATTGACAAAAATAATAAATTAGTAGGGATGATTACGAATGACGATGTTTTAACCGTTTTGGCTGAAGAGGCTGAAGAAGATGCATTAAGATTAGCGGGTGTTGGTGATGAAGAAATTACTGATGGAATAGTTAAAAAAACAAAAAGAAGATTTAATTGGTTATTATTAAATTTATTTACAGCTTTTTTAGCCACATGGGTAATTAGTTTATTTGGTGCGACTATAGAACAAATGGTTGCTTTAGCATTTCTAATGCCGATTGTAGCCTCAATGGGAGGTAATGCCGGAATGCAAACGCTTGCTGTTACAGTTAGAGGTATAGCTACAAATGATTTGACTGAAAATAATTTTACTCAAAATATATTTAAAGAATTTTCAATTGGAATTCTGAATGGTATTATTTTTGCTTTAATTAGTGCAGTAATTGTTCAATTATGGTTTCAAGATTTAATATTATCTTTAATCATATCTATATCAATGGTCCTAAACATGATTGTTGCTGGTTTATTTGGAATATTAATACCAATAAGTTTAAAAAAATTTAAAGTTGATCCGGCTATAGCATCAAGTGTTTTTGTGACCACAATTACTGATGTGATAGGATTTTTGTCATTTTTAGGTATTGGAGCTTACTTTTATTACTAATTAAACATTATCAATTAATCTAATCTTATTTATTCTATAAGCTATAAATATTTTATAATTTTTGCTAGTTATTTTATTAGATAAATTATTTTTATTTCTTATCTCAAAATATTCTATTTTATCACATAGTTCATTAATTTTATTTTTATAATCATTTAATGATTTAATATTATTAAAGTTTAACAATATTCTATTTTTAAAATTTAAAAGTAATTTTGAAATTTTCTCTGATTTTTTAAATGAACTGCTGGATAATAAATTATTTCTTGAAGAAAGGGGTAATTGGTTCTTATTTCTAATTGTCTTACAAGAAATGATTTTTGTATTAAATTTTTTTTTTAAATATTTTTTCGTTAAATAAATCTGTTGAAAATCTTTTTCACCAAGGAAAAGATACTTTGAATTTATGTTGCTCAATAATCTATTTATTACAGCTAAAACTCCTTCAAAATGTCCTTTTCTATATTTTGCACATAAAACTTTATCTATTTTTTTTATCTTTATTTTTTTATTTATTCCTTTTTGATAAATTTCTTTTTGAGTAGGAAAAAATAAGAAATCAATTTTTAGTTTTTTAAGGATAAATATGTCTTTTTTTGAATTACGTGGATATTTATCAAAGTCTTTTTTATCGTTAAACTGTGTTGGATTTACAAAAATACTAACTATTACTTTCTTTGTTTTTTTTTTAGCAATTTTGATTAAAGATAAATGACCTTTATGTAATGAGCCCATAGTTGGTACGAAACCAATACTTTCATTAAAATTAATTTCTTTTCTTAAAACTTTAAAGCTTTTAATAATTTTCATTTATGATACTTGATTAAATATTACATTATGATTAAACAAGCAATAATACCACTTGCAGGATTAGGTACCAGATTATTACCTTTAACAAGCGTGTTTCCTAAAGAATTACTCCCTATAAATGGTAAGCCTGGATTAGAATATATTTTAGATGAATGTATTGAAGCTGGTGTTAAAGAAATTATATTTATTATCTCTATTAAAAAAAAGCTGATAAAAAAGTATTTTTATAATGATAATTTTTATAAAAAAATTATAAAAAAGAAAAAAGATAAAAGAATAAAAAAAGAATATAAAAAAATATTTCAATTTAAAAAAAAAATTAAATTTGTTTATCAAAATGAACCTTTAGGAACAGGTGATGCAGCTCTTAAAACAAAAAAATTCATAACAGGATCTCATTTTTTAATGTTATTTCCTGACGATTTAATCATGAAAAAAAATTGTTCTAAAGATATGATCTCAATACATAAAAAACTAAATTGTTCAGTTATGGCTTCGATGAAAGTTAAAAAAAAAGATGTGAATAGATGGGGTATATTTTCTATAGATAAAAAAATTAATAAACAAAACTTTTTTATAAAGGATGTAGTCGAAAAACCAAAATCAAGTATTGCACCATCTAATAATGCTGTAATTGGTAGATATATTTTACCTAAAGAAATCTTTACCAAGTTAGAAAAACAAACAAAAGGTATTGGTGGAGAAATTCATATAACTGACTCAATAAGAAAATTAATATTAGAAAATCATAAATTTGTTGGCCACAATTTTGCCGGTAAATATTTAGATTGTGGCACTATGAATGGCTATATAAAATCTTCTTTAGAAATATCAAAATTATGAAATTATGCATGGTAGGTACCGGTTATGTCGGTTTAGCTAGCGGTGTTTGTTTTGCTGACCTAGGTAATGATGTTATATGTGTTGATAAAGATATAACCAAAATAAATAAATTAAAAAAATCAATTATTCCAATTTATGAACCGGGATTGGATGAACTTGTTAAAAAAAATTATAAAGCAGGCAGATTAACATTTTCAACAAATCTTGCTCAATCTGTAAAAAAATCAAACATTGTTTTTATTTGCGTTGGCACGCCAACGAAGAGAAAAAAATATGAAGCTGATTTATCTCATGTATACGCATCCGCAAGAGAAATAAGTAAAAATATCAATTCATTCAAAATAATTATTAACAAATCTACGGTCCCAGTTATGACAGGTGACAAAATAGAAAAAATCATATCAAAAAAAGTAAAAAAAAATATGTTTAGCGTAGTATCAAATCCAGAATTTTTGAGAGAAGGGGAAGCAATTAGAGATTTTATTTATCCTGATAGAGTTGTTATTGGGACTTCAGATAAAAAATCAAATAAAATATTAAAAAATTTATATTCTCCACTTATTTCAAAAGGAGCTAATTATATAAATACTTCTAGAAGAGCAGCTGAATTAATTAAATATGCTTCAAATGCTTTTCTTGCAACAAAAATAACATTTATCAATGAATTAGCTAATTTATGTGAAAAATTTAACATTAATGTTGAAGATGTTTCAATAGGAATAGGCACAGATAAAAGAATAGGGAGTAGATTTTTACGCGCTGGACCCGCTTATGGCGGATCATGTTTTCCAAAAGATACAAGAGCGTTGGTAGATACGGCTAATAAGTCTAAGACATCTTTATCTTTAATAAATGCTGTAATCAAATCTAACGATAAAAGATCTCTATTGCTTTTAAAAAAAATAAGTTCAATTTTGAAAAATAAATTTAAAAATAAAAAAATCACCTTTTTAGGTGTAACCTTTAAGGCAAATACTGATGACATGAGAGAGTCATCTAGTTTAAAAATGATTCCATATTTAATTAAAAAAGGAGCTAAAATTAAATACTACGATCCAACTGGAAAAAAGGTAGAATTTGACAAATTAAAAAATGTTCAATTTAAAAATAATATAAAAGATGCTTGTAAATTATCAGATTTAGTTATTATTCATACAGAATGGAACGAGTTTAAACTTATAGATTTAAAAAAATTGGTGAAGAAAAAAAATTTTACTGTCTATGATATGAGAAATATTTACTCACCTGATAAAATGATAAAACAAAATATAAAATATTTTGGTATTGGAAGATAAATTAATTTAATTCAAAAATTGCATCAATTTCTACAGCAACACCTAAAGGTAAATTATTTGCGCTAATAGCAGCTCTAGCATGCATACCAGCGTCACCAAAAATTTTGACTATAGTAGCAGACGCCCCATTGATCACTTTTGGTTGTTCAGTAAAATTATCTGTAGAGTTAACAAAACCAGTAAGTTTTATACATGATTTAATTTTGGAAAGATTACCTGATAAATGTTTTTTTGCTTGAGATACGATGCTTAAAGCACATCTTATTGCCGCATCATAACCTTGATCTGTAGTAAGCTCTTTACCTAATTTACCTTTTATTAAATTTCCACCAGCATCAATAGATATTTGCCCAGATATGTATAAAATTTTTCCAACTTCTTTTGTCGCCACATAATAACCAACAGGATCAGTTGCCTTAGGCAATTCTAAATTATTTTTTTTTAAATTTTCGTCAATAATCATTTTT
Organism: uncultured Candidatus Pelagibacter sp.; assembly: GCA_964465855.1. Lineage (GTDB taxonomy): Bacteria > Pseudomonadota > Alphaproteobacteria > Pelagibacterales > Pelagibacteraceae > Pelagibacter. The sequence continues at coordinate 19,412 of CAYXLK010000009.1, forward strand.
TCTTTTTAAACCAATCTGCAAGAGTTTTTTTTTCTTTAATATTTGAAGTATCTAATCCTAAATTTGATGTTTTTTCTTTAGTTTTTTTTGCTAAACAGCTTAGATAATCTTTTGAAAGTTTTTTAATTTGTGAGCAACCAACCTCACTGTAAGCATTGTTGCTTAAAATTAATGTTATAAAAAGTGATAGTAAAATTTTTTTCATTTTTTTCTTCTTTTTTTATTCCTGTCGTATTCTTTTCTCTTTTCTATCAAAATTAATGCTTCCTCCATAGTTAATTCTGTGGGATCTTTTTCTTCAGGAATTGTTGCATTTAAGGATTTATATTTAATATACGGACCATATTGTCCTTTCATAATTCTAACTGGTTTTTTGTCATCCGGATGCTCTCCAAGATCCTTTATTAATGATGAAGATATTCTACCAGGTTTTGCTTCAGCTATTAATGTAATTGCTCTATTCAAACCTATTGTAAAAAGTTCATCAATATTTTCTAATCTTGCTGATTTATTGTCGCATTTAATGTATGGACCAAATCTACCTGAGTTTATAGTTATATCTTTGCCATTTTCTGGATTCTGACCAATAACATTTGGCAGTGAACATAAATATTTTGCCTTTTCTAGATCTATTTGATCTAATTCGATACCTTTTGGAATAGATACGTTTTTTAAATTATCGTCTTCCTTTTTCTTTTTTTTCCTTTTAGTTGCTGCCTCTTCTTCAATCAATTCATATTGAAGATATGGGCCAAATCTTCCATTTTTCAAATATATATCTTTACCATTTTCATTTTGACCAATTAATTTAGGCTCTGCTAGTGCAATTTGATTACTAGCTTTTGACTTAGATAGTGGTCTTGTAAATTTACAATCAGGATAATTTGAGCATCCTATAAATGCACCTCCTCTAAAGCTATTTTTTAAACTTAACTCACCAGTATTACATAATTTACATTTTCTATTAATTTTTCCATTTTCATCAGCTTCAAAAATTAATTCACCAAGACTCTCATTTAATAGATCTAGCACTTCTCTAGTTCTTTTTTCTTTAACATTTGATACATTTAGATCGAAATCTTTCCAAAAATTATCAAGTACTTTAATCCATTCTTCTTTACCTGAGGTTATATCATCTAGCTGCTCTTCTAAACTTGCTGTAAAACCATAATCTACATATTTTGAAAATAACTTTTCTAAAAAAGCTGATAATAATTTTCCTCTATCAGTAGGAAAAAAACGTTTATTAACAATATCTGCGTATCCTCTATTTGAAATTACAGAAATAATACTTGCGTAAGTTGAAGGCCTTCCAATGCCTAATTCTTCAAGTTTTTTTACCAAACTGGCTTCAGAATATCGTGGAGGAGGTTGAGTAAAGTGTTGCTCATCAATAAATTCATTTGTAGAAACTTCTTCTTTATTAACATTAGGTAGAATTTTTTCATCTTCGACATCATCAATCCTTGTAAGTTTTAAAAATCCATCAAATTTTATTGTAGATCCAGAGCATTTAAATTGGTTTATATTATCATCTGAAACTATTGTAATGGTTTTTCTATCAAATTTAGCCGCTACCATTTGCGATGAAAGAGCTCTAGACCAAATTAAGTCGTACAGTTTAGTTTGATCGGTGCTTAAAAATTTTTTCATCGAGTCTGGAGTTCTAGTAATATCAGTTGGCCTTATTGCTTCGTGGGCTTCTTGAGCATTTTTAGCTTTCTTTCCAGAATAATTATTAGGTTCTTTAGGTAAGTAATTATCCCCATAAGTTTTTTTTATAAAATCTCTAAAATTAACAACTGCGTCATTTGATATGTTTGTACCATCCGTTCTCATGTATGTGATTAGTCCAACTGTATCACCTTCAATATCTATTCCTTGATATAATCTTTGTGCAATTTGCATTGTTCTAGAAGCACCAAAACCTAATTTGCTAGAAGCAGTTTGTTGAAGAGTAGAAGTAGTAAATGGGCCAAGAGGATTTCTTGTATATATTTTTGAATTTATATCTGAAATTTTATATTTACCATTTTTTAATACTTCTATTGCATTATTTATGTCTTCTTTGTTTTTAAAAGAGAATTTTTCTACTTTTGAATTGTTAAGTAATACAATATTAGAATTTAAGATATCTTCTTTTGAAGTTTTGAAGTTAACATTTAAAGTCCAGAATTCATCTGGTTTAAATTGTTCTATTTCATGTTCTCTTTCAGTAATTAATCTTAAAGCAACTGACTGAACCCTGCCCGCAGATTTAGAACCAGGAAGTTTAGTCCACAGAATTGGAGAGATGTTAAAACCAACTAAGTAATCCAAAGCTCTTCTAGCCATATATGCATCTACTAAATTAGGCTCTATACTCCTTGGATTATTTATTCCATTAGTTACAGCTTTTTTTGTAATTTCATTAAAAACTACTCTTTCAATTTTCTTATCTTTTAACAGTTTTTTTTCATCTAAGTACTCTTTAACATGCCAAGCGATTGCTTCACCTTCACGATCAGGGTCTGTAGCAAGAATAATTTTTTCTGATTTTTTGGCAGCATCAGTTATTTCCCTTAAATATTTTTTTGAAAAACTATCAACTTCCCATATCATTTTAAATTTATCTTTTGTGTCTACAGATCCATTTTTAGAGGGAAGATCTCTTATATGGCCATAACTTGCTAAAACAGTATAATTTGCACCTAAATATTTATTAATTGTTTTAGCTTTTGCTGGACTTTCAACTATTACAAGATTCATAATTACAGAAACTACACAAGAAACAGATCAATAGTCAAATTAATAAATTTTTGTTTTAGATTCTGTACGATTTAACAGTCTTTTTATATTTTCTCGGTGAGTATAAAAAATTAAAACAAAAATTATTATAAAGAAATAAACCATTTCATCGTTAAAAATAAAGAAATTAATTATTGGAATTGAAAAACTTCCAATTAATGATGATAAAGACGAATATTTAAATATAAAAAAAGTTATTAACCAAATAATTCCAAAAATAATTCCTAGATATAAATTAATACAACAAAGTATTCCAACGTAAGTGGCTACACCTTTTCCACCTTTAAATTTTAACCAGATTGGAAATACATGTCCTAAAAACACGCATAATGATGAAATGTATAAGTATTCAATATAATAAATTTTAATAAATATTAATGGAACTACTGCTTTCAATATATCTAAAATTAAAGTTGTATAACCAATTTTTTTATTTCCTGTCCTTAAAGCGTTTGTAGCTCCAATGTTTCCAGATCCAACGGATCTTATATCCAGTTTTAAAAAAATTTTTGTTAATAAAAATCCAAAAGGTATTGAACCTAATAAGTATGAAATAATAATAATAAATTCTAATTTCATTTCATTTTATATAATTCTTGACCATTTACGAAAGTACTTATAACTTTTCCTTGTAATTTTCTTCCTTCTATTGATGTATTCTTTGATTTAGATACAAGATTTTCTTTTTTTACAATCCAAGGTTTATTAATATCAACTATACAAAAATCAGCATTAGCATCAACACTTAGATTTCCTTTGTTAATCTTTAATATTTTTGCTGGATTGTATGTTATCATCTCAACTACTTTTTCTAATTTTACAGATCCATTATGAAATTGTTCGAGTGCCAAACTCAAGAAAGTTTCAATTCCCGACGCTCCTGTTGCTGCTTGTGTAAAAGTAAGTCTTTTTGACTCTTCGTCTTCAGGTTTGTGATCTGATACTATTACATCAATTAGATTTTTGTTTATACCCTCAATTAAGGAAATTCTATCATCTTCTGTTCTGAGAGGAGGAGATAGTTTTAAGAACGTTCTAAATTCTCCGATATCATTTTCATTTAAAGCCAGATTATTTATAGAAACTCCTGTGGTAAAATTTACAATATTTTTTTTATAAGCTATTAAATCTAATGATTTTTTACATGAGATCTGAGAAATATGATATCTGCAATTAACCTCTTCTAATAAACTTAAATCTCTTTCTATTAATATTTTTTCAGCCAGATCTGATATCCCAGGCATACCAAGTTTTGTTGATATAATTCCATCGTTTATCATTCCATCTTTTGATAGTTCCTGATCTTCTGCATGTTGAATAACCAGGCAATCAAAGTCATGGGCAGATTTTATAATTCTAGACATTACTCTAGAATTTTGAACTGACTTTAAACCGTCTGTAAAACCTACTATTCCTTTATTTTTTAATAGTCCAAATTCAGTCATATTAGTACCTTCAGCATTTTTAGTTAAAGTTGCTGTAGGAAAAATGTTGATCTTAGATTTATCTCTTCCTCTTCTTTGAATAAAATCAACTATAGAAACACTATCTATTACAGGTTTAGTATTTGGCATTGTTACTATCGAAGTAACTCCACCAGCTAGAGCTGCTTCGCTTAAAGATCTATAGTTTTCTTTATATTCATATCCAGGTTCGCCTCCAAAAACTCTCATATCAACAATTCCAGGAAAAATATGTTTTCCAGTTAAATCGGTGGCTTTTTCTCTAATTGGAATATTGTTTTTATTTACTCTTTTTCCTGAAGCTTCAATTTTTCCGCGTTCATCAACAATCAATCCGCCAATTTCATTAATTGAATTACATGGATCAATAATGTGGGCATTCAGAAAGTATTTTTTTTTATTTGTCATTAGTTACAAAAAATTTTTAAACATGCCATTCTTACAGCGACACCAAGTTCTACTTGTTCCTTAATTACACTTTTATTAATATCATCAGCCAACATTGTATCTATTTCAATACCTCTATTCATTGGACCAGGGTGCATCACTAAGGCATCAGGTTTTGCATACTCAAGTTTTTCTGGTGATAAACCATAATATTCGTAATATTCTCTATTTGAAGACAGATAAGAACTAGTCATTCTTTCATTTTGCAATCTTAGCATCATTACTATATCACAATCTTTAACTCCTTTTTTCATATCAATAAAAATATTAACTCCAAGTTTTTCTAAATCTTTTGGTAATAAATTTGATGGGCCTACTATATTAACTTGTGCACCTAACATTGTTAAAAGATATATATTAGATCTTGCTACTCGTGAGTGAAGAATATCTCCACAGATAGCAATTTTTAACCCTTCAATATTTTTTTTTCTATTTGTAATTGTTAGTGCATCTAATAAAGCTTGTGTTGGATGTTCTCGTCTTCCATCTCCAGCATTAAGTACAGCACAATTAACTTTTTGAGATAGAAGATTGCAAGCCCCAGAGTCTTGATGTCTGATAACGATTATATCTGGGTGCATTGCATTTAAAGTCATTGCAGTATCAATTAAAGTTTCACCTTTTTTAATTGCAGAGTTTGTGATGTTCATGGACATTACATCTGCACCTAATCTTTTTCCTGCTAATTCAAAAGAACTTTGAGTTCTTGTAGAAGGTTCAAAAAATAAGTTTATCTGAGTTTTACCTTTAAGAATGTCTAATTTTTTATTCTTACTTCTGTTTAATTCAATGAATTGTTGGGCTTCATTTAAAATATATTTAACTTCAGAAATTTTTAAATCTTGAATACCTAGGAGATGTTTTTGTGAAATTTTAATAGCTTTTTTTGTGTCTAAGGCCATTAAAGCCAACTCTATAGCTATATTGTTTCATATAATCAAGTGTTATTTTATTAAATAATCCAAAACACCTTGCAATATAAAAGTAGCTGAATTTTGATCTATATTCTTAACTCTTTTAGACACATTCACATCTAATTGACTAGATAAATTGAATGAACCAACAGTTGAAAGTCTTTCATCCCATAAAATTGTTAAAATATCTAATTCATTAGAAATTAATTTTATTTTATCTTTTACAGATTGTGCCGAAGGTCCTTCCGAGCCATCCATGTTAAGTGGCAAACCAAAAACAATTCCTTTAATATTATTCTCAATAATTATTTCTTTAAGTTTAGAAACAAGATTATTAATGTTTGTAAATTGAATTGTTTCATAGGGAGTTGCAATCTTTCTATTTTCATCACATATAGAAACACCAATCCGTTTAGTACCCATATCGATTCCTAATAATCTTGATTTATTGTCTAATTGAACCTTTAATTCATCTATAGTGATCATATTGTAATTTTTAAATATAGTGATAATTTGCCTTAAAATTAAATATCATATGAGTATAGATCTTAAAACAGTAAAACACATATCTAAATTATCAAAAATTTCAATTGATGATCAAAAAGCTAAGAAATTAGAGAAAGATCTTAACTCTATATTTAAATGGATTGAACAATTAAATCAATTAAATACAGATAAAGTTGAACCGTTAACATCTATAGCTGAAGCTACGTTAAGATTTAGAAAAGACCAAATTATATCTAAAAATATTAGAGATGATGTGCTTAAAAATTCTCCAAAAGATAATAAGGATTATTTTGTAGTTCCGAAAGTGATAGAATAATGACTAACTTAATAGATCTAACTCTCAATGAATTAGTTATTAAAATTAAGTCAAAAGAAATTTCCTCAAAAGACATAACGTCTGTATACATAGAGAGATCAAAATCATCAAAAAAATTAAATACATATATTGAAGAAACTTTTGATGATGCTTTAAAAAATTCTGAAAAATTTGATGCAAAACCGAATTTTGATAAAAAGTTAGCTGGAATACCATTTGCAGTAAAAGATCTCTTTTGTACAAAAAATGTAAGAACTACAGCTAGTAGTAAGATTTTAGAAAATTTTGTGCCAACTTACGAGTCAACAGTTACTCAAAATCTTTGGGATGCGGGCGCAATACTGCTTGGAAAATTAAATTGTGATGAATTCGCAATGGGATCATCAAACGAAACAAGTTTTTTTGGAAATGTAATTAATCCAATAGATGATAACTTAGTTCCGGGCGGCTCATCAGGAGGATCAGCGTCTGCTTTAGCAGCAAAACTTACTCCCGCAACCATAGGAACTGACACTGGTGGATCAATCAGGCAACCGGCTTCTTTTACTGGAACTGTTGGTTTAAAACCCACATATGGATGTTGCTCTAGATATGGAATAGTTGCATTTGCATCATCTCTTGATCAGGCGGGTCCTATGACAAGAGATGTTAAAGATTGTTCTTTATTACTAGAAGTTATCAGCTCATTTGATCCAAAAGACTCAACATCAGTAGATTTTAAACGTCCAAACTATTCTTTAAATTTGAATAAAAATATTAAAGGTAAAAAAATTGGTATTCCAAAAGAATATAGAGTTGATGGCATGCCTTCTGAAATTGAAAAGTTATGGGAAAAAGGAAAAGAATTTTTGAAAGATTGCGGTGCAGAAATAATTGATATTTCATTGCCGCACACTAATTATGCTTTGCCAACATATTATATTGTTGCACCAGCTGAAGCTTCTTCTAATTTAGCAAGATATGATGGAGTAAAATATGGCTTTAGAGCTGAAGGTGAGAATTTGATTGATATGTATGAAAAAACAAGATCACAAGGTTTTGGTGACGAGGTAAAAAGAAGAATTATGATAGGTACATACGTTTTATCATCAGGTTATTATGATGCTTATTATCTAAAAGCACAAAAAGTAAGAAAACTTATCAAGAATGATTTTGATGAAGCTTTTAATAAAGTGGACGCAATTTTAACTCCATCGACACCAAGTTCTGCATTTAAAATTGGTGAAAAAACTGACGATCCTATTTCAATGTATTTAAATGATATTTTTACTGTACCAGTAAATCTCGCAGGTCTTCCGGGGATTTCTATACCTGCTGGTTTAGATAAAAAAGGACATCCTTTAGGACTTCAGCTAATCGGAAAAGCTTTCGATGAACAAGGAATTTTAGATATAGCTTATTCCATGGAAGAAAAAATTAATTTTAAATTAAATACAAAAGATTGGTGGATTAAGTGATTAAGGACCAATATTTAATTGAAAAAAATGATAATAAGTATGAAGTTGTAATTGGATTAGAGGTACATGCGCAAATTCTTTCAGAGTCTAAATTATTTTCTACATCATCAACTAAATTTGGTTCAGAACCAAATAGTCAAGTAAGTTTAGTTGATGCTGCTTTTCCAGGAATGTTGCCAGTAATAAATGAATTCTGCGTCAAACAAGCTGTAAAAACTGGCATAGGCTTGAATGCAAAAATAAATAATAAATCAATATTTGATAGAAAAAATTATTTTTACGCTGATCTTCCTCAAGGATATCAAATTTCTCAATACAAAAACCCTATTGTAGGTGAAGGATCAGTAATTTTAGATTTGCCCACAGGTCAAAAAACAATTGGCATTGAAAGGTTGCATTTAGAACAAGATGCTGGAAAAAGCATTCATGATATTGATCCTAGCAACACACTAGTTGATTTAAACAGATCAGGAATTGCATTAATGGAGATTGTTAGCAAACCAGATTTAAGATCTCCAGAAGAAGTTAATTTATATATAAAAAAACTAAGATCAATTATGAGATATCTAGGAACTTGCGATGGAAATATGCAAGAAGGCTCTTTAAGAGCAGATGTGAATGTTTCAGTTAAAAAACTAGAAAGCGATAAATATGGTACTCGTTGTGAAATTAAAAATGTTAATTCAATCAAGTTTATGCAAATGGCTATTGAACATGAAGCTTATAGACAAGTTGAATTAATAGAAGGAGGCGGAACAGTTGATCAAGAAACTAGATTATTTGATACTAAAAGAAATATAACAAGGTCTATGAGATCAAAAGAAGATGCTCATGATTACAGATATTTTCCTGATCCAGATCTTTTGCCTCTAGAATTTGATGATAATTTTATTGATAATATTAAGAAAGAAATACCAGAGTTACCAGATCAAAAAAAGAACCGTTTTATTGAAAAATTTAAACTTACACCATACGAGGCAAATATATTGGTTTCTGATTTAGAAACCTCAAAGTATTTTGAAAAAGTAATTGAAAATTCAGATGTTAAACTTTCTGCAAATTGGATTACCGGTGAATTATTTGCATTATTAAATGCGAAAAACCTAGAAATCACAGAAAGTCCAATAACCGCAAAAAATCTATCTAATTTGGTAAATTTAATTAAAGATGGAACAATTTCAGGTAAAATTGCAAAAACAGTTTTTGAACTAATGTCTGATGGAGATAAAAATCCAGTTGACGTTGTTAAAGAAAAAGATCTCAAACAGCAAAGCGATCCTAAAGAATTAGAAAAATTGATAGAAAAAGTAATAAATGATAATCAAGATAAAGTTAATGAATACAAATCTGGTAAAGAAAAATTATTTGGTTTTTTTGTTGGTCAAGTAATGAAGATTTCTGGTAGTAAAGCAAACCCACAAATAGTTAATGAAATTTTAAAAAATAAACTTAAATAAAATGGGTTCAAATCTTAGTGTTAATAAAGAAATTGAAGAATATATTAACAATCATTCACTAAAGTTAAATCCAATTCAAAAAGAAATAATTTCATACAACGAAACCTTAGGTGATATAAAAAGAATGCAAATTTCAATTTCACAATGTCATTTTTTACACCTACTAATCAAAAGCGCTAAGATAAAAAAAGTTTTAGAAATTGGAACTTTTACTGGTTTAAGCACTCTATCAATGTGTTTAGCTTTACCAGAAGACGGATTAATAGTAGCATTGGATAAAAATCAAAAAACTAATGAAACAGCAGTTAATTTTTTTAAAAAAGCCAACCAAGAAAATAAAATTAAAACAATCATAAAACCCGCATTAGAAAGTTTAAAAGATTTAATAGATAAAAAAAAAAAATTTGATTTAGTTTTTATTGATGCTGATAAAGAAAATTATAAAAATTATTTCAATCAATCTTTAGACTTAATAGATAAAGATGGTTTAATTATAATTGATAATGTGTTATGGCACGGTGAAGTAATAGATAAAACAAGACAAGATAAATTGACTGTAGGTATTAGAGAATTTAATTCTTATGTTAATAGCGATGAAAGAATAGAAAATTTAATTATTCCTATAGGTGATGGTTTAAGTGTTTGTAGAAAGTTATAATGTTTTATATTTCAGGATTTTATAAGTTTAAGAAAATAAAATATATTAAGAAAATCAAGAAATCTTTACAAACTTATTTTATTAAAAAAAATATTAGAGGCACAATAATAATTTCCAATGAGGGAATTAATGGAACGTTATCTGCTAAGAAAAAAAATTTAGATTTAGTATTTAAAAAAATAAAAAATACTTTTAAATTTGTTAAATTTGATAGGCAAAATTTATCTAAGAGTAAATTTCAACCATTTCATAGAGGAAAAATTAAAATAAAGAAAGAAGTTGTTCCAATGGGTATAAATATATCAAAACGAAAATTAGATAATCATTTAGGACCCTTGAAATGGAATAAATTAATTAAAAGTAAAAATACCTTTTTAATTGATGCTAGAAAACCTTTTGAATACAATGTTGGTACATTTAAAGGAGCCATAAACCCTAGGGTTGATAATTTTAGAGAATTTCCAAAGTATCTTAATAAGCTAGATAAAAAAAAAGATATAGCGATGTTTTGCACTGGTGGAATAAGATGTGAAAAAGCAAGCGTTTATCTTGAGAAAAGAGGCTTTAGTAATGTTTATCAATTAAAAGGTGGAATTATTAATTATTTAAAAAAAATCAAAAAAAATAAAAGCCTATGGAAAGGCGAATGCTACGTGTTTGATAATAGAGTTTCTATAAAACATGGGCTAGTACCTGGTAGTTTTTCAATGTGCAGTGGGTGTAGAAAACCAATACCAAATAAGGATAAAAAATCTAAAAAATATGAAGAAGGAGTTTCATGTCCAAATTGTCATGATTACTTAACAAATTCACAGAAAGAAAGATTTAGAATGAGACAAAAACAAATAAATTTTGCAAAAAAAATTGGAAAAAAACATATTTTTCAAAAGGAATATTAAAACGTGGATTTATTAAAAGACAATATTCCAAAATTGGTTAAGAAACTTGCTATACCCGCCAGCATAGGAACGCTATTTCAAACATTATATAATATAGTTGATACATTTTATGCAGGAAAAATATCCCCAGAAGCATTATCAGCATTAGGCAAATCATTTCCAATTTATTTTACAATAATAGCTGCATCTATAGGAGTAACAGTCGCTGGAACATCCTTGATTGGCAATAGCATTGGAGAAAAAAATGAAAAGAAAACTTTATATTATTTTACACATATAATTATTTATGGAATTTTTATTTCAATTATCATTTCTTTATTCGGTTTAAATTATTCAGAAAATATATTTTATATTATGGGGTCAACAAAAGAAGTTGTTGATTTGGGACTTGAATATACAAATATTATTTTTTATGGGTCAATAATTTTTATTTCAGTTGTTTCATTAAACTCTTTATTGCACGCTGAAGGTGACACTAAAACATATAGGAATGTTTTAATTTTATCTTTTTTTCTCAATATAATCTTAAATCCTATATTAATTTTTGGCTTTTTGTTTATACCGGCAATGGGCGTTAAAGGCATAGGCATATCAACTTTAATATCTCAATTACTTTGTTTTATAATAATTTTTAAGAAAATATTATCTAACGATAGGATTAAACATCTTAATAAAGAATATTATTTACTTAAATTTGCATATTTTAAAAATATTTTTTTTCAGTCTATGCCAATAATTATTTCAATTTGCGCTTATTCATTTGCAAGTGGAATTGTATTTACTTATCTTGGTCAAGAAGGTGAATTTGCAACTGCTGGTTACGGTGCAGCATCTAGGTTTGAACAAATTTTATTTTTACCCGTCTTAGGCATTAATACTGCTATCATTTCAATAATTGCTCAAAACTATGGTGCAATGAATTTTAATAGGATAAGAGAAACTTTTTTTACAGCAATAAAATATGCACTTTCAATTATGTTATTTGCATCTCTACTAGTTTTTTTATTGGCGGATATTGTAACAAGTTTATTTTCAAATAATTCTGAAGTTATTGACTATGGTTCAAGATATTTAAGAATTTCAGCAATAGTTCTTCCTGCTTATCCATTATTTTTCATATCTAACGGTTTCTTTATGGCATTGAAAAAAGCAGAAAATGCAATGATTTCAAATTTAATAAGAAATTTGCTATTACCAATATTTGTTTTTTATTTGGCAGTATATTTATCTGCAGATTTTAATACTTTTTTTTGGATTTGGGTTTCATTCAATTGGTCTTACTCATTGATCTATCTGTTAATTGTACTTTATTACTTAAAAAATCACTTAGATAAATCTAGAGCTATCCTTTATCCATGACCATAAGTGATTTGAAAAAGATCTTCTAACAAATAAATTTAAATCATTAATATTTTTATTATGAATAATTACATCAATGTGGTTAAGCAAGGTTTGAGTCACAGCACCTTTTGAATTTTTAAAATCATTAAAATTAAATGGACATCCAGATGATAATAATTTATATACATTGTCACCTTTTAAATTAATCATTATCCAGTGATCAGTTACATTTGTAACAGAACCAAGTTTAACTTTTGAAATTTCATTAAAAAGTTTATCTTCAAAAGAATTATTGTTTTTTGGATCAATTTTATCATTAGAATAAAGCAACCATTCATCGGGACTTAACCAAAGAATATTCAATTTTTCATTTCCTGACGATGTATTAGGACCAATAGGGGGTATTATGGATAATTCTTTACCTATTCTACTTGTAAAATCTCTATTTTTACCTCTTAAGTTTATTTTAATGATAGGTTCAATTTCAGAAATTTTTATTTCAGAATAATCTTTTGAATCCATAATTGGAGAATTATAATTAAGCATTTAACCTTTTATTTTCTTTATCTAAAAAAACCGTGTCGGTTATTGTCACATTAATAATTTTGTTCTTCATAGGCACAAACATTTTTTGGCCTTTTAATTTTTTTCCATTTCTTATAACTGCAAGTGCAATTGATTTATTTAAATTTGGACTAAAGTAACTAGAAGTTACGTGTCCAAGCATTTCAATTGGTAGTTTGTTTGTTTCAGCAACTATTTGTGCACCTTCTTCTAAAACTTCTTTCGGATCATCAGTCAACAATCCTACCAATTGTTTTCTATCTTCTCTAATTGTATCGCTTCTGTATAAAGATCTTTTACCAATAAAATCATATTTCTTTTTACTAATTATCCAGTCCATTTGTAAATCTACAGGAGTCATTGTTCCATCAGTATCTTGACCAGCTATAATAAATCCTTTTTCAGCTCTAAGTAAGTGCATCGTTTCTGTTCCATAAGGTGTAATATTAAATTCCTTACCAGCTTCGAAGCATTTTTTCCAAACAGACTTTCCATATGAAGATTGAATATTAATTTCGTAGCTATGTTCTCCTGTAAAACTAATTTTCATTACTCTACATTTGATATTGTCAATTAATGCATCTTTAAATGACATGTGTGGGAATTCTTTATCTGACAAATCTAAATCTGGAATTATTTTTGAAAGAATTTTTTTTGAATTAGGTCCACAGACACTTACTGTAGAATAATGATCGGTAACAGATGTTAAATAAACATCCAATTCTGGCCATTCTGTTTGTAAATAATCTTCTAACTTAGAAAGAACATTTGCTGCTCCACCTGTTGTTGTAGTCATTATATAATGATTTTCACCTAATCTTGTTGTAACACCATCATCATAAACCATTCCATCTTCATTAAGCATAAGGCCATATCTACATTTACCAATTTCTAATTTTGACCAAGCGTTTGTATAAACTCTATTTAAGAATTCAGAGGCGTCACTTCCCTGAATATCTATTTTACCAAGAGTAGAAGCATCTAAAATACCAGCGCTATCTCTAGCAGCTTTACTTTCTCTTTGAACAGCTTCATACATAGTTTCACTTCCTTTTGGATAGTACCAAGCTCTTTTCCATTGACCTACATTTTCAAATTGAGCTTTATGTTCCACATGCCAATCATGGATTGGAGTTTTTCTTGTAATATCAAAAAATTCACCAACATTTCTTCCAACAATTGTTCCAAAAGTTAAGGGAGTATAAGGTGGTCTAAAAGTAGTCGTTCCTAATTCACTCATTTTTACTCCAGTTGTTTCAGCAATAATTCCTAATGCATGCATATTTGATAATTTTCCTTGATCAGTTGCCATACCAGTTGTTGTGTATCTCTTTACATGTTCAATCGATTTAAAACCTTCTCTCAAAGCTAATTTTATATCTTTTGCAGTTGAGTCATTTTGAAAATCTAGAAATGCTTTAGTTTTACCCAAAGGTTTATCAGATGGAAGCAACCAAATATTTTTTTTATCTATTTCTTTTGAGCAATTAATTTCCAAATTATCATAATCTGAACTATTTATATTTAAAAATTCTTTAATTGATTTATTGGAATTTTTTATTACATCATCTAGTTCAAAATCACCATTACACGATCCAATACTTATTTGTTCCGACGTTGATTTATCAGGTAAAAAAACATTATCTTTATCTCTAAATTTTAGTTTACCGCCCGATTGAGTAAATAAATGTACTCTTGGTGTCCAGCCTCCAGAAATAGCCA
>CAYXLK010000010.1:0-23642 GCA_964465855.1 uncultured Candidatus Pelagibacter sp.
GGTCATCTGGATTGCTCAGTTTAGTTCTTTGAGCAGCAAGACCTGATTTATCAGTTGTGTAAGTATCACATCTTCCAGCATCATAAGCGGCAACAACTTCGTCAGCTTTTTCAAAAGCTACTGGCTCATAAGAAATTCCTTTTGAGTTAAAGAAGTCTCTCATGTTAAGTTCAGTTGTAGTACCAATATTTGTACATGCTGAAATTCCACTTTTAAATTGGCTTGTAGAAGTTATTCCAGAAGATTTTCTAACCATAAATCCTTGACCATCGTAGAAGTTTACTCCAACGAAAGTAAGGCCAATGTCAGCATCTCTAGAAAGTGTCCAAGTTGTGTTTCTTGATAAGATATCAATCTCACCAGAAGTTAAAGCTGTAAATCTTTCTTTAGCACTTAGTGGAGTGAATTTTACTTTATTCGCGTCACCTAGTACTGCAGCAGCAACTGCTCTACAAACATCAACGTCTACACCAGTCCAATTTCCAGATGCATCAGCATTAGAAAATCCTGGAAGACCTTGGGAAACACCACATCTTACAAAGCCTTTTTTCTGAGTGTTCTTAAGTGTTTTTGATTTCTTCGCAGCCATTGTTTCTGTGGTAAAAGCAAACAGCACAGCAATCATAGCAACAAAAGAAGTCAATTGTTTTATTAATTTAAACATTATTTTCCCTCTTGTTTATTTGTTAACAAATAATTCAAAAAATTATTTTGAATTACAATAATTAAAGCAGAAACTTAGAAGTGCATCAATGATAAAATAATCGCACTAGGTAATGATTATAGGATAAAATGGCGCGCCCTGAAGGATTCGAACCTCCGACCCACGGTTTAGAAAACCGTTGCTCTATCCAACTGAGCTAAGGGCGCAATTTAAAAACTATTATAACATTTAATTTTTAATTACAAATTTTTTAATTAAAATTAAAATTGAAATAAACTCTATACGCCCAATTATCATAAAAACAATTAAAATGAATTTTATTGAAATAGAAAATTCAGCAAAAATTAGATTTTCTAAACCATGCAAGCTTGAGTTGACTGTATTCATTAATGTTAAAATACTTAGTTTAAAAGCGTTATCAAATTCAATGTTAAATAAAGTTAAAAAACAAATAAGCAAAGTTAGAGATAAAATAAAAATTATAACTGTAAAGAAATATTTATTTATATCGCTTAAGCCAATTTTAACTTTTGAAAATAAAACTTTGTTTAAAAGCACATGTTTTGGTTTTGAATGCGAGACTAGTTCGTTAAATGAAAATTTTGTTAAAAGGAATATTTTTAAAAACCTCAAACCAGAACTTGTGGAAACTAGAGACCCTCCAATTATGATTAAAATTAGAAATATAAAATTATTATAGTTGTAATTATCAAAGAAAAATCCGATATTTGATATACTGCTTATTAAAGAAAATAATGTAATAGAAAAATTATTGAATTGATTAAAAAATATAAAGAATATTGCAACTAAAAAAATAAAATATACTAATAAGTAATAATCTTCAGTAAAAACTAATAAATCATTTTTTTTGAGAAATAAGATATTGTAAGAAAGTAATATGCCAAAAAAAGATATCAGCATAGATAATGAAAAAATATATATTTGAAAATTTGACTGTAAAATTTCACTAATATCATTTACTATTAAAAATCCCCCAGATGAGATAACGGTCAAAGCTAAATTGAATGAATCAAAAGATCTTAGATTAATAATTTTATAAATTATGAATAGCGCAAAAGTTATGAACGTATATACAAATAGTATTTTTGTTGATTGTTTAATTGTTTCAGTAATATCTAAAGAGATAAAATTTGTTAAAATTTTTTTGTAATTTTCATCATAAATATCTATTAAAAATAATATAGAAATTAAAAAGTATAAACCGCCAAACCATTGTGATGTTGATCTCCATAGCAATAAACTTTGATCAAGATGTTTTACATTTTCAAATACTGAGAATCCTGTAGATGTAAATCCAGATATTGCTTCAAAATAGCTATCTATAAAAGACAAATAATTAAGACCAAAATAATAAGGCATTGAAATAATTCCTGGTAAAATAAAATAACCCAGGGAAACTGAAATTATTTTTTCATAAATAGATATTTTCTTAAATTTATTTTTTTTTAAAAAAAATAAAGAGCTGAATATTAAAGATATTATTAGTGTGTATGTATAAACTTCTATATTGTTAAAAATTTCAAAATAGTATGAATAAATGATGTTAAAAAATGATAATACAGATAATACAAAGCAAAAAGAACCTATATAAATAAAACTAAATTTAAACATTTAAAATTATACAGAACTTATTCTGAATATATTTTCAACTAGTGGTATTTGATCTTTTTTAACAAGAAAAACTATAACATCATTTTTTTTAAATATATAATTTGAACGAGGTATGATTACTTCTTTTCCTCTTAGCACGGCACCTATCTTTATCTCATCTGGTAAATCTGCACTTTTAAGTTCCTTATTAATTAAATCGGAGGTTTCAATAATTTCTGCTTCAATTACTTCATATTCACCATTTAAAATTGAGTATGCAGACTCTATGGTTCCTTTGTGAACATGTTTAAGAATACTTGATACTGTATTCATTCTAGGATCTATTAGATCATCAATTTTTAAAGATGATTGTAAAAGGCTATAGTTAGGTTTCGTAGTTAATACCATTGTTCTTTTGTTTTTCGCAAATTTTTCAACTAAAACACCAACCATTAAATTATCTTCATCATCATTTGTTAGTGCTATAACTGTTTCTGTTTCCTCTAAATTCGCTTCTCTTAAAACTTCTTCATCTAATCCATCACCATTAATTACAATTGTATTACTTAATTCACTTGCAAGAAATTCTGCACGTTCTTTACTTTTTTCAATAATTTTTAATCTTATATCGTTTTGAGATAACTCAATATATTTTGCTAAATTATATCCAATATTTCCACCACCTATTAAAAGAATTTTTTTAGATATAGGATCATTGTGACCAAACGCCTCTAGAGTATCTTGAATTTGAGAAGCATTAATTGTCACATATGATTTATCATTTTTTTTCATCACATCATTTTTTTTAAGAAAAATAAATTTATTATCTCTAACGACACCCAAAATATTAGCATTTAATTTTGGAAATTTATTAGTTAGTTCGTTTAGTTTAATATTAAAAATTGGACATCTTTCATCAACTAAAATTTCGAGTAAACGAATATTATTATTAGCAAAAGGTACATTGTCACTGGCTCCGGGAGATTCGAGTTTTCTATAAATTGATTTTGCAATTTCAATTTCTGGTGAAATAACGAAATCTATAGGTAAATTTTCTTTATTAAATAATTGTGAAAATTTAGGATCCAAATATTCCTGGGATCGAATTCTTGCTATTTTTTTCGGGGTTTTAAATAACGAATATGCTATTTGACAGATAAGCATATTAATTTCATCATTTCTTGTAACAGCTATTATCATATTTGCTTCGGATATATTTGCTTTTTCTAGTATTGCTGGAGATGTGGCTTTTCCTACTATTGCTTTTACATCCAATGTTTCATTGATTTTTTGTATATCTTCACTTGACTGATCAATTACTGTAATTGAATGGTTTTGGCCATAAAGAAGTTTAGCTATAGTAAATCCTACTCTACCAGCGCCACATATAATAATATTCATTTAGTTAAATTCTTTGATTTCCAAAAGTTTCAATTTTCTATGTAAAGCAGATCTTTCCATGCCAACAAATTTAGCCGTTTTTGATATATTTCCACTAAATTTTTTCAATTGTGATGTTAAATACTCTCTTTCAAAATTTTCTCTTGCTTCTCTTAAAGTAAATGAAAGGTTTTCTGAAATATTAAATTCATGAGATGATGATTTTGTTAAAGACTCTTTAATAACTTCATTAATTTTATCTTGATTTTGGCCTGGAGATAAAATTATAATTCTTTCAACTAAATTTCTTAACTCCCTTACATTACCAGGCCAGTCATAATTTAGAAGAAAATTAAAATCTTTAATTTCAATTTTTTTAATACTATAAATTTCAGAAAGTTTTTCCATGAAATATTCAACAAGTATAGGAATATCGTTAATTCTTTTATTTAATGGTTCCAGTTTTATATTAAATACATTTAATCTATGAAAAAGGTCTTCTCTAAAATTTCCAATTTGTATTTCATAAGATAAGTCTTTATTTGTAGAACATATAATTCTAACATCTACATTAACATCGTGTTTGCCATTAATTCTTTTAAACTTTTGATCAATTAAAACTCTTAAGATTTTGGATTGAGTTTCAAGAGGTATTTCGGTAACTTCATCAATTAATAACACACCTCCTGAAGCTTTTTCAAGAGCGCCATAAACTATTGATCCATCTAAAAGTTCTTCTCCAAATAATTCCTTTTCATATTTTTCTGAATTAAGAAGCGCCCCATTTATAATAATAAAGGGTTTATTTTTACGATTAGAAATTAAATGAATTTTTCTAGCAACTAACTCTTTTCCGCTTCCAATTGGACCAGTAATAAATATTCTACTCTCAGAGGATGCTAGATGATCTATTTGATCTCTTATATTTGATATATTTTTACTTTCACCTACAATATCAAATGAATTAAATAACTTATCGTTAAGAGATTTATTCTCTTTTTTAAGATTGAAATTTTCTACAGCTCTATTAATAAAATTAGTTAATCTATTCTTATCAAATGGTTTTTGTATAAATTCAAATGCTCCTAATTTTAATGAATCAACGGCCATTTCAATGTTGGCGTGTCCAGAAATAATTATCACGGGAATATCTATATTTTTATTTTTTATATGATCTAATAATTTGAGTCCTTCGTTGTTTTCTGTTTTACTCAATTTAACATCCAATAAAGCTACATCAGGTAGTTTCTTGTCTATTTCAAATAATGCTTGTTGATAATTTGCAGCAACTCTTATCTTGTAACCTAGATCTGAAATCAATTCCTCTAATATATTTCTAATATCAGGATTATCATCCACAATTAGTATTTCGTTTGTCATTTGCTATTTATAAAATTTAATTTCAATCTTTGCGCCATCACTTAAATTTGTAAATTTAATCACACCATTATGATCATTAATAATTTTATTCACAATTGATAATCCAAGTCCAGTACCATCAGCTTTTGTTGTAAAATACGGTTTAGTTAATTCGCTAGTTTTTATATTTTCAAAACCTATTCCTGAATCTATAATTGTTAGAGATATATAGTCAATATGTTCGTCTATTTCTATATCAATATTTTTAACAAAATTAGAGGTTTTTATGCTTTTTTCTTTCAAACTTTCAATTGAGTTTTTGATTAAGTTAAAACAAACTCTACTTATTTGGTCGTGATCAAATTTAAAGATCACAGAAGAATTAGAATTGAAATTAATATTAATATCTTTGCCTATTTTTTTTAATAATTCAATATTTAGTAGAATCACATCTTTTAGATTGTTTTTCTTATAAACAGGTTTTGGCATTCTAGCAAAATCAGAAAATTCGTTTACCAAACTTTCAATTTGATTAATTTGATTATTTATAGTTTTTAAATTAATTTCGAATTTTTCTTTATTTTCGTTTTTAATATCCTGTAAATATTTTGATCTTAAATTATCAATTGTTAGCTGGATTGGAGTTAGTGGATTTTTTATTTCATGAGCCAATTTTCTAGCTATAGTTTCCCAAGCTTCCATTCGTTCTGAATTAATTAATTTTTGTTGTTGATCTTTAAGTTTAGCTATCATTGAATTAAAATTAGAGTTTAACTTTTCCATTTCAGTGTCAGTTTTAATGTCTGGAACTTTTGTATTTAAATCACCTTTTCCAATTAATTCCGATGCTGTAATTAAATTATTAATTGAAACAAAAAAACGTGAAGAAAATCTTATAGCAATTGTAATAGACAAAAATAAAAGTAGAGTTACTAATATTACATAAATAAGTGCAAAAGAAATTTTTATTCCTGTGCTTTGATCTTCTACTGTATAATAAAAATTAATTGCTTCTTCAGATTCTTGCAAATATTTAGATATATCTTTATCCAAATATTTAATTACATATAGATATAAATTATTATATTGTGGTAATTTAATTATAGCTCCTGAATAATTTTCAAAAGCATTAATAATTTTTAAAGGCCTATCATCATTAAGAACCATATTGATAGCTCTATCATCAATTGGCATATATTCAGTATCTTGAGCAGACATTATTAACTCTTTTTTGCTATTAATTAAATGTAATTGGTCAAGTCCTCTTAAAATTCTTTGATTGTTTAAATAATTTTGAAAAGCAGGTTTATTATCAGATAACTTAATATTTTTATTTAAATCAAATGCTGCAAGCACAATATCAGACTCAATTTTATTTCTTTTTTCATTTACATAATTTTTAGCAAGTTCATATGAATTATTTACAGCAGTTGTAATTTTTTGGTCAAAATATTTATCTAGCGCAAATGAAAAAATAAAAAGAGAGAAAACAGAAATTAATAATGAAGGTATAAGTGTAAATAATGAAAAAAAAACAATGTACTTCCTGTTTGCAATTGATCCTTTTACATTAATATTTGATTTAATTGAATTTGAAATTTCTTTAAAAATTAATACAAAAAATAAAATTAGAAATATAATATTTACATAGAGAAGGTTTTTTAAATTTTCTTGATTTAAATTAATAAAACTTTTATCCAAAAAAGTGAAAAATGTTATGAAACCTAATAATAATGTTGTAAAAAAGATTAATAAAATAAAGATATTTCTTTTTATGAAATCGATCATAAATTTAAAATATAGTAATTTTATTTAAAATAAACATATGAATAACTATTTTGTAATATTAGCCGCTGGGAAAGGGCAAAGATTTAATCATAATAAACCTAAGCAATATTTAGATTATAACGGAAAAATGTTAATTGATCACTCGATTGATAAAGCGTTAGAGTCTAAATTGTTTAAAAAAATCATAATAGTCATTTCAAAGAAATATAAAAACTATTTTAAAAAGTACAAAAAAAATAAAATATTAATAGTGAATGGTGGTAAAGAAAGAAAAGACTCATCATTAAATGCATTAAAAAGGATAAAAAATTTTAAACCAAAAAATGTACTCATTCATGATGCAGCAAGACCAGATTTTTCAATTAAATTGTTAATAAGTCTTACAAATCATTTAAAAAAAAATAAAGCAGTAATACCAGTTGTAAGTTCAAAAGACGCCATCAAATACAAAATAAAAAATCAAATTTTTAATCTTGAAAGAGACAAGTCTTTTTTAACACAAACACCTCAAGCTTTTAGATTCAAAGAATTATATGATATTGCTATAAATCGAAATAATAATGTTACTGACGAAGCAACACTTTTTATCAATCATAATTATAAAATAAAATTTATTTCTGGTGAAAATCTAAATAAAAAAATCACCTACTTTGACGATATTAAGACTCCAAAAACGTATTTTGGTATTGGCTTTGATATCCATAAATTAGTTAAAAATAAGAAACTTTTTTTAGGTGGAGTAAAAATACCATTCCATTCTGGTCTCAAAGGTCACTCGGATGGAGACGTAATTTTACACGCAATTACTGATTCAATATTAGGTGCCATACAAAAAAAAGATATTGGAACTTATTTTCCTAGTAATAAAAATAAATTTAAAAATATAAGATCAACAAAAATGTTAAAACCTATTTTAGATAATTTAAAAAAAGAAAACTTTAATATAAATAATCTAGATATAAATCTAATTTGTGAACAACCTAAAGTTTCTAAATATAGAAAAAAAATAATTAGTTCATTATCAAAACTTATGAAACTAAATAATAATAAGATTAATTTAAAAGGTAAAACTGTTGAAAAATTAGGTTTAATTGGTAAAGAAAAAGCAATAGCTTGTGAAGTAATTACTTCTTTAACTAAATATGATTAATCAAATTAATTTTTTATTCGTTACTTTATTTGGAATTGGAAAAATTTCAAAAATACCAGGAAGTGTTGCTTCTTTAGTTACAACGCTATTTTTATTTTTTTTGTTTCATATCTTAAATATTCAACCAAATATTATATTAATTTCAGTTATTATAATTTTTTTCATATCACTTTATGCGGTAAATATTTTTATAAAAGATCTGGATAACAAGGATCCAAAAGAAATAGTTATTGATGAATTTATTGGACAATCAATTCCTATATGTCTTTATGAAATTGCGCATGAAGGGACAAAAGAAACTAGCCAGGTTTTAACGTTTTATTTCATAATGTTTATTCTATTTAGAATATTTGATATCGTTAAACCCTTCCCTGTAAGCTACTATGACAATAATTTTAAAAACAGCTTCGGTGTTATAATGGATGATGTCTGCGCTGGTTTATATGTAGTAGCAGTGCTTGTTTTATATATGGTGATTACTTCATGATAAAACTTTCTAAAAAAATAGTTAAATTATTAAGTAAAAAAAAGGTAAAAATATCATTTGCAGAATCTTGTACTGGAGGTTTGCTTTCAAGTTCTATTACTTCAATAAGTGGCTCTTCTAAAGTTTTTACTCTTGGACTAATTACTTATTCAAATCAAGCAAAAATTAACATTCTTAAAGTTCCTAAAAAAATAATAATGAAACATGGTGCTGTAAGTTATGAAACTTGTTTATCCATGGTTAAAAATTTAAACAGAATTAGCAGAACTAATATTTCTGTTTCAATTACTGGAGTTGCTGGACCTAAATGTGGAACTAAGAAAAAACCTGTGGGATTAGTCTACATAGGCATAAAAAAAGCTGACAAAACTTTAGTTAAAAAGTACTTATTTAAAAATAAGAAAAGAAACTTAATTCAAAGAGCAGCCGTAAATAAAGCTTTAAATTTAGTTTTAAGTTTTGCTAAATAGTTCTTCTGCCCTCTTTTGAAAAGCATCTGCAATTTTATCCAAGCCAAATTGAAACGATTTGGTCATAATCATATTTAAAAAATCGTTTTTTAATTCAAAATCAATATCAAATGAAACTTCAGTAAAATTATTTTCTTCCTTAAAATACCATTTATTTTTCAAATGTTTTAACGGACCATCGAGATTAGTTACATAAATGGAATCTTCTTTTTTATTAAATTTAACATCGCTTTTATAAGTATCTTTTAATGGACCTTTTCCAATAGTGAGGCCTGCTATCATTAATATTAAATCACCTTTCTCTTTTTTTTCATAAACTTTTGAATCCAAACAAAAAGGAATAAAAAGTGGGTATTTTTCTACATCAAGAACTAAATCAATTAGCTGTTCTTTTTTACACTCTATTAATCTATTAACTGATGCTTTGGACATTAGTTTGATTTATTCTATTTTTTTGAAGTTTCGCGAAATCTTCATCTGCGTGATAAGAAGATCTTGTTAATGGAGAGGATGAAACTAACAAAAATCCTTTAGACTTTGCGGCAATTTCTAATTCTTCAAACTCTTCTGGATTGTAATATCTATCTAAAGGATGGTGTTTAACAGATGGTTGTAAATATTGTCCTATAGTTAAGAAATCAACATCAGCAGATTTTAGGTCGTCCATTACTTGTAAAATTTCGTCTTTTTTTTCTCCCAATCCAACCATTAATCCTGATTTGGTAAAAATATCATTATCAATTTTTTTTGCATTTTTTAAAAGTTCTAACGAAGCAAAGTATCTAGATCCTGGTCTGACTTTTCTATAAAGTCCTGGAACTGTTTCTACGTTATGATTAAAAACGTCCGGTCTAGCTTCAATAACTTTTTTATAAGAGTCACCTTTTCTCAAAAAATCAGGAGTTAGAACTTCTAAAGTTGTATTTTGATTATTTTTTCTTGTTTCAACTATAACATCATGAAAATGATTGGCCCCTCCGTCATCTAGATCGTCCCTATCAACTGAAGTTATTACAGCATGTTTTAAATTTAATTTTTGAATAGCAGAAGAAATTTTATTTGGTTCTAATGGATCGAGAGCTTTTGGTTTACCAGTTATAACATCGCAAAAAGCACAAGCTCTTGTGCAAGTGTCTCCCATAATTAAAAAAGTTGCGTACCTTTTGCTCCAGCATTCTGTTATATTTGGACAGTTGGCTTCTTGGCAAACAGTTTTAAGTTTATATTGATTAACAATACTTTTGGTTGAAAAGAATTCTTGGCTATTTACAATTTTTGATCTGATCCAATTTGGTTTTTTTTTAATTGGATTAATCTGTTGGTTTTTTTTTTCGGGATGTCTAATTTTCATCTTTTAATACGTAAATCTTTTCACCTTTTTTGCTATAAATAAATTTTTCTCTAATTAAAATTTCTACATAATCAGTGTCTAAATTATTGCTTAATAAAGAATTTTTAAATTCTAGATTATCTATTTTTTCTTTAATTTGTTTCTCTTCCAGCTTTAAATAGGAAAGTAAATTTCCTTTTTTTAATAAAGAAATTAAACCTCTTTCACCATCTAAGAGATTAAAGAAAAAATACAAAAACAAAAATGTACCGAAAATAACAAAATAGTTTTTCTTAATTTTTTCTATCATAATTTGTTCATTTTTGCTTTTTTTCCTAAGTTTTCTTCTATTCTCAGTATTTGATTGTACTTTGCAACTCTTTCTGATCTGCATAAAGAACCTGATTTTATTTGATTTGAGTCCGTGCCAACTGATAAATCAGCTATAAACGTATCTTCAGATTCACCAGATCTATGTGAAATTATAGTATTAAATCCAATGCTTTGAGCAAACTTAATAACTTCGATTGTTTCTGTTACAGTGCCTATCTGGTTTAGTTTAATTAATATAGCGTTTGATGATTGGTTTAAAAAACCAATTTTTAACCTATGAAGGTTTGTTGCATACAAATCATCTCCTACTATCTGAATTCTTTTGTTCGTAACATTCATAAATTTACTCCAGGATAACCAGTCATTTTCAGCAAAAGGATCTTCGATTGATTTAATTTTAAATTTATTAATTAACTTTTTATATTCTATTATTGATTTTTGAACTGAAGCATATTTTTTTGAATGAATGGCATATTTATTTTTTTTAAATAATTCATTAGCAGCAACATCTAAACATATTGAAATATCTTTTCCATTTTTAAATCCTGAATTTTCAATTGATTTTACTATTAATTTTAATGCATCTTCATTCCTACTTATCATTGGAGCAAATCCACCTTCATCACCAACTGAGATTGACTCACCTCTTTTTTTAATTAAGACTTTTAAATTATTAATTACTAAAAAACACATTCTTATCGCTTCAGTAATTGATTTTGCTTTGTCGGGTCTAATCATAAATTCTTGTATTCTAAGACCATTATTTGCATGAGCTCCCCCATTGATTACATTCATTAATGGATAAGGTAATTTAAAATTTTTTTTAATTAGAAAAGTTTTATAAAGAGGTATTTTTCTAATTTTCGCTGACAATTTTTTAACAGCCATTGAAACTGCTAATAGTGAATTTGCACCAAATTTTTTCTTCTGTTTTGTGCCATCAAGTTTAATTAAAATATAATCAATTTTTTCTTGATTATGTATATTTTGATTTTTTAACTTTTTTGAAATTTTTGTATTTATCAATTTAACGGCTTTTAAAACGCTTTTTCCTAAATATTTTTTATTTGAAATATCTCTTTTTTCAAAAGCTTCGTGTGATCCTGTTGAGGCACCTGACGGGCAAATAGCTCTTGCTTTCATATTATTGGCAAAAACTTCAGCTTCAATTGTGGGATTTCCTCTGCTGTCATAAACCTGTCTACCTATGACTTTTGTTATTTTGCTCATTAATTATTTTTTTACTAAACTATCTATTTCAACAATTTGAGAAATCAAACTTTCTAATTTATTTAATGGAACCATATTCGGTCCATCAGATGGAGCATTATCTGGATCTTGATGGGTTTCTAAAAAGATTCCAGCAATTCCAACTGCTGCTGCTGCTCTTGATAAATATTCTACAAATTCTCTTTGTCCTCCACTTTTTTCTCCCAATCCACCTGGTTGCTGAACTGAATGTGTGCCATCAAAAATTACTGGATATCCATTTCTTGACATTATTGGTATTGATCTCATATCTGATACTAGTGTGTTATATCCAAAACTTGCACCCCTCTCCGTTACTAAAATATTTTCATTTCCTGAATCAGATATTTTTTTAGTAACATTGGTCATATCCCAAGGTGCTAAGAACTGTCCTTTTTTTACATTAATAATTTTATTAGTTTTTGCTGCAGCTACTAATAAGTCTGTTTGGCGACATAGGAATGCAGGAATTTGCAATACGTCAACGTGTTTAGATACAATAGAACATTGTTCAATATTATGTACATCAGTTAACACTGGAACTTTTAAATCTTTTCTAATCTTATCAAAAACTGGCAATGACGAATCTAGTCCAGCGCCCCTCTTACCTTTTAAACTAGTTCTATTTGCTTTATCAAATGATGTTTTGTAAATGAATCCTATTTTAAATTTTGTTGCTATCTCTTTTATTTTTCCGGCCATATCAATAGCATGTTGTTCTGTTTCAAGCTGGCATGGTCCAGATATCAAAACTATTTTATTAATATTAGATATTTTTATGCCGTTACAATTAACTTCTTTATTTATCATTTATAGAATTTTGCAGCCTTGATAAATGATGAGAATAAAGGATGTGGTGTTAAAGGTCTAGATTTAAATTCAGGATGATACTGAACACCTATGAACCATGGGTGATTTTTAATCTCAATGATCTCAGGCAATTTATCATCAGGGGACATTCCTGAAAAAATCATTCCTTTATTTTCAAATTTATTCTTTAAATTTCTATTCACTTCGTACCTATGTCTATGTCTTTCGAATATAAATTTTGATTTATAAATTTTTTGTATCAGTGAATTATGTCTTAATTTAGCTTCGTACAATCCTAACCTCATAGTTCCACCTAAATCTTTATTTGTTCCTTTTATCAGTTTTCCATTTTTATTCCATTCACTCAACAAACCAATAACTGGATAGCATTTTTTATTTAATTCACTTGATCCAGCATCTTTAATTTTTAATGTATTTCGTGCAAATTCTATTACTGCCATTTGCATTCCAAAACAAATGCCTAAAAAAGGAATTTTATTTTTTCTTGCATAACTAATAGCTGATATTTTACCCTCAGTTCCTCTTTTTCCAAATCCTCCGGGTATTAGAATACCAGATACATTTTTTAAAATCTTATTAATTTGATTAGGTTTTAATTTATCTGATTCAATTCTAATTAAATTGACTTTTACGTTATTACTTATTCCACCATGAATTAATGCTTCATCTAAGGATTTATAAGCATCTTTTAAATTTACATATTTTCCTATAATTGCAATATTAACTATTTTCTTTGTATTTAAGACAGTTTGTGTAATTTTTTTCCAAGGTAATAAATTAACTTTTTTTCTTGGTTTTAATTTAAAATATTTTAAAACTTGTTTGTCTAATTTTTCATTATAAAAACTTATTGGCGCCTCATAAATTGTTCTTACATCAACAGTTTCTATAACATTATTTATATCTACATTGCAAAATAGTGATATTTTTTGTCTTTGGTCTAGAGGTATGGATTTTTGAGATCTACAAATAATAATATCTGGTTGAATACCAAGACTTCTTAACTCTTTAACAGAATGTTGAGTTGGTTTTGTTTTAATTTCGTCTGATGATTTTAAAAAAGGAACAAAAGTTAAATGAATAAATAAACTTTTATTTCTTCCAACTTCATTTGAAAATTGCCTTATAGCTTCAACGAATGGTAAGCTTTCTATATCACCAACTGTTCCTCCTATTTCACAAATAACAAAATCTTCATTGGATATATCGTCCTTTATAAACTCTCTTATCCTGTCAGTAACATGAGGTATAACCTGAACTGTTTTTCCTAAATATTTACCTTTACGTTCCTTTTTAATTATATCGCTATAAATTTTTCCAGTTGTAATATTGTCAGATTTTTTTGCTGATATATTTGTAAATCTTTCGTAATGTCCAAGATCTAAATCTGTTTCGGCCCCATCATTTGTTACAAAAACTTCTCCATGTTGAAATGGACTCATTGTTCCTGGATCAACATTTAAATATGGATCCATTTTTCTAATTCTTACTTTATAACCTTGAGATTTTAAAAGATAAGCTAAAGAAGCTGATGACAGTCCTTTGCCTAATGATGAAACCACGCCGCCAGTGACGAATATATATCGCGCCATGGAATTATGTTATAGACCGATATTTTATTATTTCAAAGTATTAATTATTATTTTCTGGAATTTTAGGTGTCTCTCCTTGATTTTCCTCAATTTTATCCAAAACTGAACCTGTAGGTTCTAGTTCACTTCTTGAAATTATTGTCAGAGACAAACTACAAATTATGAATAATGTTGCAACTATAGCTGTAGATTTTGTTAAAAAATTACCTGCAGATCTTGAAAACATAAAATTATCTTGAGACAAGCCGATCCCCAATGCTCCACCTTCAGATTTCTGGATTAGCACCATCAATACTAAAATAAAGGCCAGAATTATGTTTATTACAAGTAAAGTATTTTCCATGCGAACTAATTAATTGTTTTTTTTATTATATCAATGAATTTTTTTGAACTTTGAGAAGCTGATCCTACCAAAAAGCCGCTAATACCAATTATATTTTTAAGGGATGATATATTTTTATTATTGACTGAACCTCCATAAAGTATCGGTAATTTAAATCTAGTTCTTTTTGAAATTAATTTACTGATTTTGTTCACATTCATTTCTAATTCTTTATCTTTAGGTATTATGCCGGTTCCAATTGACCAAACAGGTTCATAAGCAATTAAAATATTTTGACAATTTTTCACTCCTTTAAGGCCGCGGTTAATTTGTTTTTTCAAAACTGAATGTGTAAGTTTTTTTCTTTTTTCTTTAAGAGTTTCCCCTATGCAAAAAACAATTTTTAAATTTTTATTAAGTGCAGAACGAATTTTTTTATTAATAACATGGTCACTCTCACCTGAAGTTCTATTTTCTGAATGACCAAGAATTACGAATTTACACCCAAGATCTTTTAACATTTTTGGACTAATTGAACCTGTAAAAAAACCATAATCCTCTACCTGATGACAATTTTGACCACCTACAGAAATTTTTGTTTTACTAAATTTTTTTATGAAATCCCTAATTAACGTAAAGGGAGGAAAGTATATAATTTTTGCCTTATTATACTTTTTTAATTTGTTTAAATTAATTAATCTATTTAATGAATTTAAAGATGATGTACTCCCGTACATTTTCCAATTAGCAATAAAATATATATTATTTGTCATATATGATATTTTAATCTATAGATTTGTTTTTTAAAAAATCAATAAATAAAGATTTATTATTATGATTAGTAAATTTAAAAGTATTACAAACTCTAAAATTTCTTGGGTTATAGTAGTGCTAATAGCCATTCCTTTTGTTTTTTGGGGAATGGGCGATGTATTTACTAGAGGAAATACAAATAACGTTGCAAAAATTAATAATAATACAATTTCAATTACTAATTTTATAAATCATGTTAACGACTCAGGCTTAAATGAAAATTTAATAAGAGAAAATATAGATAAAAATATTTTCGAGGAATTGCTGGGTCAATTGATTTCACAAGAACTAATGAAGATGGAGATCGAAAATCTTAATCTAAATTTTTCAGACAAAACTTTAAAGGATAGAATTGTATACAACAAAAATTTTTTTGATGATAAGAATAATTTTTCTAGAACAAGGTATGAAAAATTTTTACTAGAAAATAATATTTCTGCTTCACAATATGAAGATAGATTAAAAACAAGTGAACTTAAAAAAGTTTTGTTCAATTATATTAATGGCGGTTTAATTATTCCAAAGTTTTTAATAGATAAAAAGTATGCCAATGAAAATAAAAACATCATATTAGATTTTGTAAGTTTAGAGAAAAATTATATAAAAAAATTTACAAGTAATGAAGTTAATGAATATATTAAATCTAATGAAGAAAGATTAAAAAAGGATTTCATAGATTTTAGCTATGTTAAAATTACACCTCAAAATTTATTAAATATAGAAGAATATAATAATGAGTTTTTTAAAGTTATTGATGATATTGACAACAAAGTTCTTAATAATGAAAATATTGAAATAATTGCTAAGCAATATAATCTAAAGCTTGAAGTTGTTCAAAACTATTATCCATATAATAATGAATTTGAACTCATTTATTCAAAAAAAAATAATCCTAATCAAGTTAATTTGATAGATAATAATGATCATTATCTTTTATTTAAAATAAACAAAATTGAAAATAAATTACCTGATATAAGTTCTGATGAATTTAGAAAGCGGGTTAATTTAGAACTTACAAATAAATATAAATTTGAATACAATAAAAAGCTAATAGAAGATATTCAGAACAACAGTTTACAATACAGTGATTTAAAAAATTTAAACAACTCAGAGAAAATTCAAGTTATTAAAATAGACTCGATAAGAGATAATAATAAGTTTTCAATCGACTCAATAAAGTTGATTTATTCACTTCCAGAAAAATCATTTATTTTAATTAATGACGATGAAATGAAAATTTATTTAGCATTTATTAAAGAAATAATTAACGAAAATAAAATTAATGAAGATGATTTCAAAAATTATTTATTTAAATCAAATAGCGAGATAAGAGATACACTTTATTCAAGTTATGATATTTACTTAAGCAAAAAATACGAAATAAAAGTATTTCAAAATACTATGGAAAGATTAAAAAATAATTTTAGATAATGTTAAATACATCTTTATTTCAATTCAAAAAAAAACATCAAAATAAAAAAAATCAAATATTATTTTATACAATAAAATCTAATGGAGCAAAGGAAACAGAAAATTTAATTAATAATTTTTTAATTGAAAAAAATAGTTTCATATTCGAGTCTGTTGAAAAAGGAAAAATAAAAGGAAGATATACAATATTAGGCAGAAACCCTGATTATATTTGGGAATTTCAAGGAAATAAGTGCAAAGAAATACTTAACAATAAAATCAAAAATTTAAAAAATTCTCCAAAAAAAATAATCGATAAAATTATTGAAAGTTTTAAATTTGATATACCTAAAGAATTGCCAAATATTAGCTCAATTATTTCTGGTTATTTTTCATATGATATAATTCGTTATGTAGAAAAAATTCCTAATAATTGTAAAAATGATTTAAATATACCAGATGTCAGATTAATCAGACCAAAATCTTTAATAGTTTTAGATAATTTTGAAAAAAAAATTCATTTTATAAGAAATTTTTTTAAAGAAGAAAAAGTTACAAATTATTCTAAAGCTTTGAATAACGTAAAATCTGAAATAGAAAATCTAATTTTACTTGCAAATAACAAAAATTTTTATGTAACAAAAGAATTAAAAAAAAGGATAAAAGTTAAATCCAATATAAGTAAACAGAAATTTTTAAATAATGTAATTAAAGCTAAAAAATACATAAAAAAAGGTGATATATTTCAAGTTGTTTTAAGCCAAAGATTCAAAGCTAAATTGGAAAAAGATCCAATTGAAGTTTATAAAAAACTTAGAGTCACCAATCCTTCGCCATTTATGTATTTTTTTAATTTTACTGATTTTCAAATTATAGGCGCAAGTCCAGAAATATTGGTAAGACTAAGAAATGAACAAATAACGGTAAGACCAATAGCTGGAACTAGACCTCGTGGTAAAAATAAAAAAGAAGATATGTTTTTTGAAAAAGATCTTCTAAAGGATAAAAAAGAACTTGCCGAACACTTAATGCTTTTAGATTTAGGAAGAAATGATGCTGGCAGAGTATCAAAAATTAACACGGTTAAAGTAACTGAAAAATTCAAAATAGAGAGATATTCTCATGTAATGCACATAGTTTCTAATGTTGTTGGAAAATTTAATAACAAATATAGCAAATTTGATACATTGCTATCCGGTTTTCCTGCAGGAACAGTTTCTGGCGCACCTAAAATACGGGCAATGGAAATTATTGATGAATTAGAAACAACAAAAAGAAAAGTTTATGCAGGCGGCATTGGATATTTTACCGCTGTTGGTGAATTTGATACATGCATCGCTTTAAGAACCGCAATAGTTAAAGATAATTATTTATACGCTCAAGCTGGAGCTGGAATAGTGGCAGATAGCAAACCTATTAACGAATATATTGAAACTGAAAATAAAGCCAAGGCTTTATTAAATGCAATGGAGTAATATTTTGAAAAAAATTTTATTAATCGATAATTACGACAGTTTTACTTACAATCTTTATCATTGTGTCTCTTCATTTGATAAAAATGTTGAGGTTAAAAGAAATGATAAAGTAAACTGTAAGGATATAATTAAGAATCGATACAAAAAAATTATTATCTCACCAGGTCCAGGTACCCCTAATCAATCTGGAAATTGTTTGAAAATTGTTAAAGATTTTTATAACAAATTACCAATCTTGGGTGTTTGCTTAGGTCATCAAATAATAGGTCAAGTTTTTGGTTCAAAGATTATTCAGGCAAAAAAACTTATGCACGGAAAAACAAGTCTAATTAAAAATAAAAAATTAGGTGTGTTAAAGGGTATTAAAAATAAATTTTACGCTACTAGGTATCATAGTTTAATTGTAGATAGGGCCACTTTATCTAAGGATTTAATTATAACAGCTACCACTGAAGATAATATAATCATGGGTTTGATGCATAAAAAATATCAAATACATGGAGTTCAGTTTCATCCAGAAAGCATCAATACTAAAGTAGGTATGAAAATAATTAAAAATTTTGTTAAAATATAAAATGGAAAATGTTCTAAAAAAATTAAAAGATAGAATCGATCTTAGTTTTGAAGAAACTAAGAATATATTTACAAAGATAATGAATGGTGACGCATCTGAGAATGAAATGCATGATTTTCTAACTTTGCTTTCGAATAAAGGTGAAGTTTCAAGTGAAATTGCTGCTGGTGTTTATGTATTAAGAGAAAAATCATTAAGAGTTAATGTAGAAAATGCAATTGACACATGTGGAACTGGTGGAGACGGTAAAAATACCCTTAATATTTCAACCGCATCAGCACTTTTACTAGCGTCTATGGGTATCAAAGTAGCCAAACATGGAAATAAGGCGGTTTCTTCAAAATGTGGCTCTGGCGATGTGTTGGAAAAACTAAAAATAAATATAAATCTCGATGCCAAATCAGTAGAGAATAATATTAATCAATTTAATTTTGGTTTTATGTTTGCGCCAAATTTTCATTCTGCAATGAAATTTGTAGGACCTGTAAGAAAAAAAATAGGTAAAAGAACAATATTTAATATGATCGGACCTCTAAGTAGCCCTGCGCTAGTAAAAAAACAAGTTGTTGGGGTATTTGATAAAAAACTTTTAAATATTTTTGCTAGCGCTCTCAAAGACTTAAAAATTACAAATGCCTGGATCGTTAATAGTGAGGATGGATTAGATGAAATTTCACCATATAAAATAACAAATGTTTGCCAATTAAATAATGGTGAAATTTCAAATATAAAAATTGACCCAAATCAATTAAAAATCAATACTAACGGTTTTGATAGTATCTTAGGTAAAGATGCTGATTACAACTCACAAAAGATTATTGATATATTCAAAGGCGAAGATAATGATTTTTCAATTGCAGTATGCCTAAACGCTGCAGCTGGATTAATTGTTTCAGAAAATAAAAATGATTTTAAAGAAGCTTACCAAGAAACCAGAGATCATATATTATCAGGAAAAACATTTGGACATTTGAAAAAGATTCAAAATGGAACCTAATTCTTTAGATAAAATTATCAATTTAAAAAAAGAAAAAATAAATTTTTTAAAAAAAAAAATTACTATCGATGAATTAAAAAATAAAATTGATAATTTTGACAAATATTTTAATTTTAAAAAATCTATTGAAAATAATTTAGCACAAGGAAAAATTTCTTTAATTGCTGAAATCAAAAAAGCTAGCCCTTCTGCAGGTATAATTATTCAAAATTATAATCCAGTTGAAATTGCTTTAATTTATAATCAAAATAAAGCCACATGTCTTTCCGTTTTAACAGAGGAAAATTTTTTTCAAGGAAAATTAGATCATATCAGTGAAATTAAAAAAAAGGTTAATTTGCCGATTTTGTGTAAAGATTTTTTTATTGATAAATTTCAAATTCCTCTTGCCAAAAGCTATGGTGCTGATGCTATATTATTAATAGTTGCAGCTTTAAATTCTAATCAATTAGATGAATTGTATAAAACTGCGTTAGAATATAATATGTCTGTTATAATTGAAGTTCATACTATTGAAGAAGTAAAACAATTATCTAACTTTAAAAATGCTTTGATTGGAATAAATAATAGAAATTTAAAAACACTTAAAACTGATTTAAATACGACTTTTGAAATTTTCAAAGTTTTAAATAATTTTAATGGAATTCTAATTTCAGAAAGTGGAATTAAAGATAAAGATCAAATTTTAAATATTACAAACCAGACCAATGTTAAAACTTTCTTAATTGGTGAATCTTTATTAAAAAATCTTGGAAGTAACTCAATATTCTCACTTTTGTAGCAAAAAATCCTTAATTTATGCTACTTTTTTTGGTTGTACTTTAGTAAGAACTTTTATAGAACATTAATGTACTTGATTTGTTCTATGTTAACTAAAAAACAAAAAAACCTGCTTCTTTTTATAAATAAAAAAATTAGAGGTACAGGTATATCACCCTCTTACGAGGAAATGAAATCATCTTTAAATTTAAAATCTAAATCTGGAATACATAGACTTATTAGTGCTTTAGAGGAAAGAGGTTTTATTAAGAGGCTAGCTCATAAAGCAAGAGCGCTTGAAGTAGTTAAATTGCCAGAAACAGCTTCTGCTAATGATATTTACAATTCTTTTTCACCTAGTGTAATTAAAGGTGGTTTAAGTGATGCAAAAAATACTAAGAAAAATGAAATATCTGTCTTAGGCAGTATAGCTGCGGGAACACCTATTGAGGCTATTCAAAATGAAGTTTCAAAAATATCTTTACCTTCAAATATAGAAAATGATGGAGAATTTTTTGGTTTAAAAATAAAAGGTGATTCAATGATTGAGGCTGGGATTAATGACGGAGATACTGTAATAATTAAAAAAGTAGATAGAGCTGAAAGTGGAAAAATTGTTGTTGCACTAATTGATGATCATGAGGCGATGTTAAAAAGAATTAGAATCAAAGGAAAAACTGTAGCTTTAGAGAGCGCAAACAAAAATTACGAAACAAAAATATTTGGACCTGATAGAGTAAAAGTTCAGGGCGTTTTGATATCTTTATATAGAAACTTCAACTAAAATAGTCTACAAAATATCTATGAAAAAAGTTGCAACTCGTTTTGCACCCTCACCTACAGGACCTTTACATATTGGTGGAGTTAGAACAGCCCTATTCAATTGGCTATATTCAAAAAATCAAAAAGGATCTTTTTACTTAAGAATTGAAGATACAGATAAAGAAAGATCTAAAGATGAGTATAAAAATCAAATAATAAAATCTTTAAATTGGATTGGTGTAACCCATGATGAGAATGAATATATACAATCTGCAAAAATAAATGATCATATAAATGTTGCAAAAGAATTATTAAAAAATGGCTTTGCATATAAATGTTATTGTTCCCAGGAAGAAATTGAAGAACAAAAAAATAGGGCAAAACAAAAAAAGCTTCCATATATATATAATAGAAAATGTCGAGCACTGAAAGATTCAGATGCTCCACAAGGAATAGAGCCAGTAATAAGATTTAAAAGTAATATTGAAGGTGACTCAGTTTTAAAAGATTTAGTTCAAGGAAATGTTGAAATTGAAAATAATTTAATAGAGGACTTTATAATCTTAAGAAAAGATGGATCTCCTACATATAATTTGTCTGCTTCAGTAGATGATCATCAAATGAATATAACTCATATAATTAGAGGTGATGATCATAAGATTAATACATTTAAGCAAATGCAAATATATACATCCATGAAGTGGGAGCTTCCAAATTTTGCGCATATACCATTAATCCACACTAACGAGGGAAAGAAACTTTCTAAAAGAGATAAAGCATCAACTTTAGATGATTACTCTAGTATAGGTATTATGTCTGAAGCACTAAGAAATTATCTTTTAAGATTAGGCTGGTCATATAAAGACAAGGAAATATTTACGAAAGAAGAAAGTATTAAATACTTTAATTTAGAAGGTATAGGTAAATCCCCGTCAAAATTAGATATGAGCAGAATTTTATCAATGAATGAACATTACATTAAAAATATTGATGAAAATGAACTTTTTAATCAATTAACTAAATACTGTGAAATTTATAAAGAAAAGATACCTAATGAAAAAGGAGAAAAAATTAAATCCTCATTAGCATTTCTTAAAAACAAAGCCAAAACTTTAGAAGATATATACAATAATTCTAAATATATAATTCAAGATAAAGTTACTATTAATCAAGATGATTTAAAATTATTAGATGATAAGGCCAAAAAAATCATATCTGAATTCTCTAATAACATTTCAAAAATAGAAAAATTAAACAAAGAAACCTTAGAACCAATTATTAATGCTCTTATAAAATCAAATGAAACTAACTTCAAAGGAGTTGGCCAACCACTAAGAATAGTTTTAACAGGATCAAAATTTGGTCCTGGAATTTATGATATTATAAATTCTCTTGGCAAAAACGAGGTTTTAAAAAGATTAGGAAATAAGATAACTTGATAAAACTGAAGAAGCTTCATCTGCAGAAGAAGTTTTTGATCTAATTTCATTTAATGTATTACTAAAATCATTAATTTGTTTATCCATAAGACTTGGGTTTTTTAAGAAATAAACAACTGATTTAAAAATTTCTTTAGGGTTACATTCATCTTGAATAAGTTCTGGAATTACTTCTTTGTTATTAATTATATTAATTATATTTGCATATTTAATTTTTACTAAGAATTTGACAATCATAAAATTTAAGAAATTCATTTTATAAATTATGATTGATGGAATTTTTGCGTTGCAAATTTCTAATGAAACTGTACCAGATTTAGAAACTGCAAATACAGAGTTTGATAAAATTTGAGATTTAATATTTTCATCAGAAATAACTTCAATATTATCTAATTTTGCTCTTTTAATATTATCATTTATATAATTTTTATTTTCAACAGTTGCATGAAATACAAAAAGATAATCATTATATTTATCATTCATTAACCTTATAAAATCTATTAAGATGGGCAAAAGTATAATTGTTTCAGATGATCTACTTCCTGCAAATAAAGATATAATTTTTTTATCTTTTTTGATTAAATTTGATAAGTCAGTTTTTGCTTTATTGGTTTTTTCAAGTAATGGATGTCCGACAAATGTATTATTAATATTTTCTTTATCAAAGTATTTTTTTTCAAAATTAAATAATAAAAGAATATGATCTAAAAACTTTTTAAGTTTCTTTACTCTACCCTCTCTCCAAATCCATACCTGAGGAGCTACATAATGAACAGTTTTTATATTTGGATTAATTTTTTTAACTTTTTCAGCAATTCTTAACGTAAAATCAGGACTATCTACACTAA
>CAYXLK010000011.1:0-23321 GCA_964465855.1 uncultured Candidatus Pelagibacter sp.
TAAACAAAACACCCGAAAAAATGTCAAGGATAGCTTGGCCAAAAGCAAAGTATGGATTTATCTTGGCTATAATATTATTTGTAGTAATTAATCTAATATTCTACAAAGACAAAATTATAAATGTATTTAACTAAAATTATTTATGTCAAAAAATCTTTCAAAACTAGCAAAACAAAAAAAAATTAAATACTTTTTAATTAGTTTTGTAGATCTATTTGGTGTCCTAAGATCAAAACTTGTTCCAACAAGAGCAATTAGTGAAATGCAAAAAAATGGAGCTGGATTTGCTGGATTTGCTACATGGTTAGATATGACACCCGCAGACTCAGACATGTTCGCTATTCCAGATCCAGATAGTTTAATTATTTTACCTTGGAATAGAGAAGTAGGTTGGTTAGCCTCAGATTTATGGATGGATGGAAAACCTGTAGAAGCTTCACCAAGAATAATGCTTAAAAAACAAATTGAAAAATTATCTAAGAAAAATCTTAAAATGAAATCAGGTGTAGAATGTGAATATTTTCTATTATCAGAAGACGGCAACTCTATTTCAGACCCAAGAGATATTCAGCCAAAACCATGTTACGACCAATCCGCATTAATGCGAAGATATGAGTTAATTAAAGAAATTTGTGACAATATGATTGAGCTAGGCTGGAATCCTTACCAAAATGACCATGAAGATGCGAATGGACAATTTGAAATGAATTGGGATTATTCAGATAGCTTAGTTACAGCTGATAGGCATACTTTTTTTAAATTCATGGTTAAATCCTTAGCTGAAAAACATGGATTAAGAGCAACTTTTATGCCAAAACCATTTGAGAACTTAACAGGTAATGGCTGCCATGCTCACATTTCTTTATGGAACGGTAAATCAAATAAATTCTTAGATAAGGGTGATCGGTTAGGTTTAAGTAAATTAGCTTATAATTTTTTAGGTGGAATAATAAAAAATGCACAAGCTTTATCATCTGTTTTTAACCCTTCTATAAATAGTTACAGAAGAATAAATGCTCCACCAACTAAATCAGGAGCAAGTTGGTCTCCAAGTAGTATTTCTTATACTGGTAACAATAGAACACATATGATTAGAGTTCCTGATCCAGGAAGATTTGAACTTAGATTAATGGATGGATCTGCAAATCCCTATTTATTACAAGCTGGAGTTATGGCTGCCGGTCTAGATGGTTTAAATAATAAAGTTGATCCAGGTGAACCACTATTCTGCAATATGTACACTGATTATAAAAACTATCAAAATTTACCAAAACTTCCAAATGAACTTCAAGACGCGCTTGATAATTTAGAAGATAGCAAAGTTTTAAGAGAAGCATTTGGAGAAAAAGTTATTTCAAGCTATGTAAAATTAAAGAAGCAAGAATTAGAATCTTTTGATAAAGAAGAAAGATTTGATAAAAGATCTTCTATAACTACATGGGAAAAAAATAATACTCTGGACTGCTAATTAATGAATTCAATTTCCAATGACAAATCTTGGAAATATTCAAATTTCATAGAAAATAATTATTTTAATTTTGATCGAGATCAAATATTCAGCGTTTTATCAAAAAATGAAATTGATAGTGCTTACAAAGTTATTTCAAATTGGGAAAACTACTCATCAACTCCTCTGGAAAATCTAAATAAATTATCTTCTGAACTAGGTTTAAAAAAAATTTTTTACAAAGATGAATCGAAAAGATTCAATTTAAAGTCTTTTAAAGCATTAGGTGGAGCATACGCTGTAGAAAAAATATCTCAAAATAAAAAAAATATAACTGTATCTACAGCAACAGCTGGGAATCATGGTCGATCTGTTGCTTGGGGTGCAAAAAGACTCGGATTAAATTGTAAAATATTTATAAGCGAGTTTGTCTCTGAAAGCAGAGCAGAAGCGATGAGAGGATTTGGCGCTAAGGTTTTTAGAGTAAAAGGAAATTACGATAATTCATTAAAAGAATGCATCAAACAATCAAAAAAAAATGGATGGGAAATTATACAGGACGTTGCCTGGGAAGGATATGAGCTAGTTCCTAAACTAACAATGGCGGGATATGCGGTAATGATGAAAGAAATTTCAGATCAAATAAACAAAAATGAAATTTCTCATATTTTTTTGCAAGCTGGAGTTGGTGGTATGGCCGCTGCTATGGTTGCTGGTTGTGCTAGATATCTAGAATATGTTCCAAAAATAATTATTGTTGAACCTGAATCTGCAGATTGTGTACTTAAAGCTGTAGAAAAAAATAAAATTGTTACCTTGGATATAAAAAAAGAAAGCTTAATGGGCGGCATGTCTTGTGGTGAAGTATCAACAATTCCTTGGAAAATAATTAATAATAACTGTAATTTTTGTATATCAATTCCGGATGATAAAATATCTGATACTATAAAACTATTAGCCAACTCATCATTTAGTGAAAAAAAACTAATTGGAGGAGAATGTGCGACGCCAGGTATCATTAGTTTAATTGCATCTTGCAATAATATTAGGTTAAAAGAAAAATTAAATTTAGATAAAAATTCTCAAGTTTTATTGTTGGGCTGCGAAGGAGATGTCGATGAAGAATTATACCAAAAATTATTGAATAAATAACTCAGTAAATGAAAAAATTAATCGTAAAAGACAAAGACAAGCTATTTTACAATGGACATATGATCCGTATAGATAAACTTTTAATTCTCTCCAATAAAATGATGGGTAATAATTCTTTTAGTTGGGACCAATCTGTGTTCGAATAAGTATATGCCCTGCCATGTTCCAAGTAATATTTGGCTATCTTTTATACTTAATGATATTTGATTATTAGTTAGAGCAGATTTTATATGTGCGGGCATATCGTCTTTTCCTTCAGTTGAGTGGTTATATAATTTTTCGTCCATTGGTACAAGTTTGTCAAAATAATTTATTAGATCAGTTTGAACATCAGGGTCGGCATTTTCTTGAACAATTAAGGACGCACTTGTGTGTTGAATACTTAAATTAATAATCCCATTAGAAAATTTATTATCTTTAACCCATTTTTCAGTCTTATCAGTAAAGTTATACATTCTTTGTCCTTTAGTTTTTATTTCAAGATTAAAAAATTTTTGTATCATTTAATTTTGGTTTTAAAATCTATTCCATACTCTGATCTAGGTCCTTTTCTTAACCCAAAAGGACCTGGGAAAAAAATAGTAATAG
Organism: uncultured Candidatus Pelagibacter sp.; assembly: GCA_964465855.1. Taxonomy (GTDB): domain Bacteria; phylum Pseudomonadota; class Alphaproteobacteria; order Pelagibacterales; family Pelagibacteraceae; genus Pelagibacter. Next base: position 3,188 of record CAYXLK010000011.1, read on the forward strand.
GTTTTGTTTCCGGTTTTAAATCAACTCTATGAAATGTGTTGGCAGATCTAAACCCTATATACCATGGGGATCTCCAGTGTTTACCATCTCTCAAAGTTTCGTAATAACCCCCTCTAATTATGATAGTCATAAATGGACATAGGTGGTTATGAACACCATCACCATGATCATCATCTAACATTTCGTGAATAAGAATATTAAAGGGAAACCATTTAGGTCTATTTCTAAATAATACGTAATATCTATTTATCCATGGTTTAGCTTCTCGAAATTTAGAGTGTGATGGGCCTCTATCTAAAACGGTTTTTTTTCTTCCAAGTTTTTCCAGCAATTTAAGGAACATTATTCAACCTTAATTATTGCATTATCTCTTAAAATATACATTTGTTTATCAAAAATATACGGTCTTGATATTTTATTACCATCAATTTTTATTACATCTTTAGTTTTGCCGTCTTCAATACCAACTTTGAGCAATCTTCCGTTGCTTAAACTAACATAAACAAAATTTTTAGCGGCGATAAAACCTGTTGGATAAATATTTTTATTTTTAATTGTATTTAATATATTTGTTGATCTTAAAATATTTCCATTTTTTTTATCAATAACAAATAAATATCCTTCTTCTGAAACAGTTAAGACAATATTTTCGATGATTGAAGGTTCTAAATAAGAATTTATTGTTTGTTCCCATTTTATTATTCCATTTCTAGAGTCTATGGCAAAAAAATTATTTTGGTTATTTGAAACAAAAATTGTCTGATTATCATAGACTAATCTAGAACTTTTTAATAAAAAAGCATTTTCAAAAATATCCTCTTTGATTGTTTGTGCTTGCCACATTAACCTTCCAGTATTTAAATCTAAAGCATTAATATCACCAAAAGTATCTATAAATATAACTAATCCATTTTGAATAATTAAGGATAATTTTCTTTGAGATTTTATAAATGATTTTTCTGTAGCAAATCTCCAAATTTCCTTTCCATTTTGGATAGAAATACATCTAATTACATTTTCAAAATCGATTAAAAAAACTTTATCATCAAAAATCTTAATCTCAGAATTAAACGACGCTGTATAAAAAATTTTCCAGATTAAATCTCCATTTACATAATCCATTGCATAAAGATTTGCTATACTATCTGCAGCAATCAAAATTTTATGATTTGTTGCAAAATATATAGATGGTTTTTGTTTTATTTCTTTTTTATCGTAATGATTTTTTTTCCATATAAGTTTTGAATCTTTATTAAATTTTAATATAGATCCTTTATCATCAAAAAAGATTAGGGAATTATCGTCGCCTAATAATAGATCTGGATTAATGAAATCAAAATTTTTTATTTTTTTAAATTTAAACTTTGAAATTTCTTTAAAATTACTATGAAAATTTATATAGCCTACATTATTTGATAAATTATTAATGAAAGGTTTTTGTGTATAAGAGCTATTTATTTTTATTCTTACATTTGTATTAAACTCTTTTTCTAATATCTCCGCAGGTTTAAATATTTCTTCTAAATCATCTTTTTTTTCTTTTGGTATTTTAGATTTCGTCCAAAAGCCTGTTTTTGTATCTAAGGAACATTGAGTTAAAAATATAAATGTAATTATCAGTAAAATATATTTATACACTAAAGTCTCTTTGTAATCTTTTTTGTGCTTCTAATTTAATTTGTGGATTAGAGTTTTCTAATTCTAAAATTTTTTCAAAGAATTCTTTTGATTTTTGCTTCTCGTTTTTTGAAAAAAAATATTCAGCAATTATATATAGAGCATGAGATTTCCATACGTTATCACTATTAATTAAAGGATAAAATATCTGTAAAAGTTCATCTTCGCTTGCTGTTTCTGAATTATACAAGCCTTTTTTAAATATCAATAAATTTATAATTTCTTTTTCTAATTTTACATCTTTGATTAGTAGATCAAAATATTGATTAACTTCATCTTTATTGCTCAACAAATTATTATCTAGTAAGAAATATAAGGCCAAGGGTGAGTAAGTTGGATCTTTAATATTAATAATAATTTTCATCTCTGAAATTGAGGAGGAGGAATTATTATTATAATTTATTACAGCTGAATTATATTGTTGAGATATTTGTAATTTTTGATCCTTTTTATAATCTGCATAAAAAAAGTAGGCAAAAAGTGCTAATAAAATAATTGCCATAATAACTATTATTTTTTTTTTATTATTTAATAAAAAACTTTTTAGATCGGTTTTTTTTATATCGTTTGAAATTATTTGTGCTTCTTCGCTCATTTAAATCATATTTCTTAATACATATTGTAAAATGCCGCCATTTTTATAATACTCTAACTCATTCTTAGTGTCTATTCTTGACAATACTTTAATCTTTTTAATTTCATCATTATTATATTTTATTTCTAATTCAACTTCCTCTGAAGGTTTGATGCCATTTTCTAATTTTGTTACTGTAAACAACTCAGATCCATCTAAGTTAAGGTTTTGTCTGTTAACTCCATTAATAAATTGTAATGGCAAAACTCCCATGCCAATTAAATTTGATCTATGAATTCTCTCAAAACTTTCGGCTATCACAGCTTTTATTCCTAATAATTTTGTTCCTTTAGCGGCCCAATCCCTTGAAGAACCAGCTCCATATTCTTTTCCTCCAATCACTACAAGGTCAGTTCCTCTTCTTTTATATTCAACAACAGCATCATATACTGGCATTACTTTTTTTTCTGGATACAATTTAGTAAAACTTCCTTCAGTTCCAGGAGCAACTTCATTTCTTATTCTAATATTTGCAAATGTTCCTCTCACCATAACCTCGTGATTTCCTCTTCTAGAACCATATGAGTTATAATCTTTTGGCAAAATTTGATATTTCATAAAATATTCACCTGTAGGACTCTCTTTTTGAATCGTGCCTGCTGGAGAAATATGATCTGTTGTTACGCTGTCGCCTAAAATTAATAAAGGTCTTGCGTCTTTGATTGCTTTAAAACCTTCTGGTTTTGGTGAAAGATTTTCGAAGAATGGTGGTTTCTTAACATAAGTAGAATTTGTATCCCAATCGTAAATGCTACTTTCTTTAGTTTTTATTTGTTGCCATTGTTGTGGTCCTTTAGAAATATTTGAATATCTTTCTCTAAACATTTTAGGATTCAAAGATTGTAATAAAACTTCTTCGATTTCCTTGTTAGTGGGCCAAATATCTTTTAAATAAATATCGTTTCCATTTTTATCTTTGCCTAAAGAATCTTTATATAAATCTATTTGCATAGATCCAGCTAAAGAATATGCAACAACTAATGGAGGCGAAGCAAGATAATTTGCTTTTACTAAAGGAGATATTCTTCCTTCAAAATTTCTATTTCCTGATAAGACAGAAACTGCATAAATATCATTCTCTTTAATTGAGCTTGATATATTTTCAGGTAATGGACCAGAATTACCAATGCATGTTGTGCATCCGTAGCCAACAAGATTAAATCCTAATTCATCTAAATACTTATTTAATCCAGATTTATTTAGATAGTCAGTTACAACTTGCGAACCGGGAGCTAATGAAGTTTTTACCCATGGTTTAGTTTTAAGTCCTTTTTCAATAGCCTTTTTAGCAAGTAGACCTGCGCCAATTAGAACGTTAGGATTTGATGTATTTGTACATGAAGTAATTGCCGCAATTACGATTGATCCATCCTTTATCTCAAAATCTGTTCCAGAAACTTTTGATTTATTTTCACTTTGACGTTTTGTGATTTCTTTGAAACTTTTTCCAAATGAAGTTTTTGCTTCACTAAGCAATACTTTATCATGGGGTCTTTTAGGTCCTGATATTGTTGGAACCACTGTTGACATGTCTAATTTAACAACATCAGTAAATTCAATGTCTTCACTAACCCACAACCCTTGTTCTTTAGCATACTTCTCAACTATTTTGATTGTTTGATTATCTCTTCCTGAAAATTTTAAATATTTTATAGTTTCATCATCGATTGGAAAAAATCCACATGTGGCTCCATACTCAGGAGCCATGTTTGCTATTGTGGCTCTATCAGCTAAGCTTAGATTTTTTAAACCTTGTCCATAAAACTCTACAAATTTACCAACAACTCCTTTGTCTCTTAATATTTTAACAACTGTTAAAACTAAATCTGTGGCAGTGGTTCCTTCAGGTAATTTATTAATTAATTCAAATCCAATAACCTCTGGGATCAACATTGATATTGGCTGACCTAACATTCCAGCTTCAGCCTCTATACCTCCTACGCCCCATCCTAGGACTGATAAACCGTTTACCATAGTTGTGTGACTATCTGTTCCAACTAGAGTATCTGGGAAGATATATTCATCTTTACCAAATTTTTCATTCCATACTACTTTTGATAAATATTCTAAGTTTACCTGATGGCAAATTCCAGTTCCTGGAGGAACAATTCTAAAGTTATCAAATGCTTTTTGACCCCATTTTAAAAATGAGTATCTTTCTCCATTTCTATTAAATTCTATATCAACATTTTTATTTAATGATGAAGGGTGAGCAAAGTCATCTACTTGAACAGAATGATCGATAACTAAATCTACAGGAGATAATGGATTAATTTTTTTTGGATCTTTATTTTTTTCTTTTACCGCTTCTCTCATGGCTGCAAGATCTGCAACGGCTGGTATTCCTGTATAATCTTGTAATAAAATTCTCGCAGGTCTATATGCAATTTCTGTTTCAGATTTTTTTGTTTTTAACCAGTTCTTGATTGCATCAATTTGCTTTTTAGTTACCGATATATCATCTTCATACCTTAGAAGATTCTCTAACAAAACTAATAATGATTTTGGTAGTTTGGATATTCCTTCTAAACCATTTTTTTCAGCTTCTTTTATAGAAAAATACTTGTATTCTTTTCCTTCTATATTTATGGATTTAAGAGAACTATAAGAGTTTTTTTTTCCTGGTGTCATAGTTTTATAAATAAAATGTAATAATACTTCCTAAAAGAAGCACCGACATAGCATAATTGAAGTATTTAATAAATTTATCTTTTGTCGCAAATTTTCTTAGAAATTTACCTAGTAAAGTCCAAGAAATGATACTTGCTGATGAAAATAATACAGCCAACACAATTACCCACAAGGAATATAAAAAATAATTTTCACCTGTTTCTACATATGTAGATACGACTATGATTCCCACTATAACACCTTTTGGATTTAAAAATTGGAATAAAAAAGTTTCTATGAATTTTGCAGGATTTTCTTTCAGTTTATTTTCAGAAAATTGAGAAAATGAAATTTTATAAGCTAAATAAATCAAAAAGGCAGTTCCAAGATATCTTAAAATTTCTTGAATAATTGGATAAAGTTTAAATACATTTATTAAACCTATGGTTAGTAAAAATACTAAAGTTGTAAATCCTAAAATTACCCCAAGAATATGAGGAATGGTTTTAACTAATCCAAAATTAAATCCTGAATATGAGGCAACAATATTATTAGGACCAGGTGTGAACGCAGTTACAAACCAAAAGAGAGATATTGAAATTATTTCAGGATGCATGATTTATGCAATTGGTAAACCATTTTCTGCTTCTTGAGAAGGATGAACCAATGTAACTTTCCCTTCTTTATCTATTGAGCCTAAAATTAATGCTTGTGATTTAACTCCAGCTATATTTTTTTCTGGAAAATTACAAATTCCAATCACTTGTTTGCCTACAAGATTTGTCTCATTGTAGTAATGCGTTATCTGAGCTGAAGATTGTTTGATTCCTATTTCTTTACCAAAATCAACTTCAATAACTAGGGAAGGTTTTCTTGCTTTTTCGTTTTTTTTAACACTTAAAACAGTTCCTAATCTTATATCTACTTTGTCAAAAATATCGTAGGTTATTTGTTCTTTCATAATAATAATATATAATTAAGTTTATGGGTATAGAAAGCAATTTATATGAAAAATCAATCAAGATTTTAAGTGACCTGATAGGTTTTGAAACAATATCAGGAAAAGATAATGGTCCATTGATTGACTATTGTGATGATATTTTAAAAGAAAATGGAGTTTCAACATTCCGAGTTTTTGACGATAATAAAGAAAGAGTAAATCTTTTTGGCACTATAAAAGCTAAAAAAACCAACGGGAAAAAACCTATAATTTTGTCAGGACATACAGATGTTGTTCCAGTTTCAAAAGGATGGTCGGCGGATCCATTTGCTGCAACAGTAAAGGACGATAAACTTTACGGGCGAGGCTCATGTGACATGAAAGGATTTATTGCCTGTGTGCTTGCTTATGTTCCAACATTTTCATCTAATAATTTAGATAGAGATATTCATTTTTCATTTACATTTGATGAAGAGACAGCCTGTATTGGTGCACCACTTTTGATCAAAGAATTGAAAAAAAGAAATATTAAAGATGGAATTTGTATAATTGGAGAGCCAACGAAAATGAAAATTATAGATGCTCATAAAGGTATGAACGAATACACAATTCACTTTGAAGGTTTAGCTGGACATAGCTCTCAACCTCATAAAGGCGTAAATGCAATTGAGTATGCAACAAGATACATAAATAAACTTTTAGAATTAAGACAAGAATTAATAAATAGAGGACCTAAGAATTGCATTTTTGACCCTCCTCATTCAACTCTATCTATTGGTGGAATTTCAGGAGGAATAGCTCATAATGTAATTGCTGATAAATGTAAAGTTGAATGGGAAACCAGACCTGTAGTTAAAGAAGATACAATTTTCGTTACAAAAGAAATTGATAAATTTGTAAATGAAACACTATTGCCAGAAATGAAAGAAGTTTTTCCTAATTCAAATATTAGAAAGGAAATTATTGGTGAAGTTATTGGTTTTAATAGAATAAATGATTCTGAGGCTTGTGAATTTGTTACCAGCATAACTGGAGATAATTCTCGGGAAGTAGTTTCGTTTGGAACTGAAGCTGGTCTTTTTCAAGAGCTGGGGATTAGCACTGTAGTTTGTGGTCCAGGATCAATTGAACAAGCACATAAAATAGATGAATTTATTGAACTTAATGAAATCAAAAAATGTTTATCATTTCTTGATGGAATTAAAGATAAATCAATAATCTAAATTTTTAACCCCATCCACCAACAGACTTTACTTCTAAAAATTCAATTAAACCTTCCTTGCCTGCTTCTCTTCCAATTCCAGAATGTTTATATCCACCAAAAGGTGCATCAACCGCAATACCCGCTCCATTAACATCCACCATTCCTGATCTTAACTTTCTTGCAACACGCTGGACTTTTTCTTTATCTTGGGTTTGGATGTAATTTGTTAAACCATAATCAGTATCATTTGCAATTTCTATTGCTTGTTCTTCTGATTCGAATGGAATAACTGATAAAACAGGGCCAAATATTTCTGTTCTTGCAATATTCATTTCGTTATTAACATCAGCAAAAACTGTTGGTTTAACATAATAACCATCATTTAACCCTTCTGGTTTTCCTGGTCCACCAGCAACTAATTTTGCACCTTCATCAATTCCTTTTTGAATTAACCCTTGTATTTTATTGAATTGAGTTTTTGAAATAACCGGTCCAATGTGTTCTCCTTCTTTATTTGGATCACCAACCTTAAATTCATTTGCATATTTTATTAGTCTTTCTACAGCTTCGTTATACATAGATTTTTCAACCAACATTCTTGTTGGTGCATTACAAGATTGACCTGAATTTCTAAAACATCTTAGAGCACCTCTTTCTACTGCCTCAGGGTCGGCATCCTTAAATATAATATTTGCCCCCTTTCCACCCAACTCTAAACTTACACGTTTAAAATCTTTAGCAGCATTCTGTGAAATTAAAGCTCCTGCTCTTGTTGAACCTGTAAATGAAATCATGTTTACATCTGGGTGGCTAGTTAAAGCATCTCCAGTTGTTGCTCCATCGCCATTCACTAAATTAAAAACTCCTTTTGGAAATCCTGCCTCATCAATTAACTCTGCAATTATAATTGCTGATAGTGGAGCTAGTTCTGAAGGTTTTAAAATCATTGTGCATCCAGCAGCTAATGCAGGAATAACTTTTAAACAAACTTGATTCATCGGCCAGTTCCATGGTGTAATTAATGCACAAACTCCTTTTGGTTCATATAAAATTCTCTGGTTTTTTTCATGATCACCTAAAGCTCTTTCAAATTCAAAAGCTTTTAAATATCTAACAAAGGATTTTATATGACTTGCTCCAGTTCCTGTTTGAAGTTTTGATGAAAAATCTTTTGGCGCTCCCATTTCCAATGTTATTGCCTCAGCAATATCATTCCATCTTTTTTTATATAGTTCGTAAAGTTTTTCTAATAGAGTTATTCTTTCTTCCTTTGTTGTATAACTCCAGCTCTTAAATGCTTCCTTAGCAGCTAGAACAGCTGCATTAATATCTTCTTTGTCTCCTAAGGAAATAACAGCACAAGCTTTTTCTGTTGCTGGATTAATAACTTCAATAGTCTTTGGTTTTTTTGGAACTACCCATGCTCCATTTATGTAAAAATTTTTTTTTTCTAACATTTTAAAAAATTACCCTTTCTTTATTTTTTTGCAAATAAATTTGTTAATTCATATACAATTGTGGCTGCGGCCAATGATGTTACTTCTGCATGATCATAAGCAGGGGCAACTTCTACTACATCTGCTGAAATTAAATTCATTCCTGATAATCCTCTGATTACATTTACAATTTCTCTTGTTGTCATGCCGGCGATCTCGGGTGTGCCAGTGCCAGGTGCAAAAGCGGGATCTAATACATCAATATCTATTGATAAATATAAAGCATTATCCCCTACTCTTTTTTTAATTCTATCAACAATTTTATCAATTCCTTCTGATTGAAAATCATCACAATGAATTATTTTAAATCCAAAACTTTCATCATTTTTTATATCATCTCTGCTATATAGTGGTCCCCTTATTCCAACATGCATAGAGGCATCGTCTAAAAATAATCTTTCTTCTCTTGCTCGTCTAAAAGGAGTTCCATGAGTATACGGAGCTCCAAAATAAGTATCCCATGTATCTAAATGAGCATCAAAATGAACTAATGCTACAGGACCATTGTTAATTTTATTTATTGCTCTTAGTAAAGGAAATGCAATTGTATGATCTCCTCCAATACTAATTATACCCCCAGTTTTTTTTAATAATTCATACGCTCCATCTTCAATTTGTTTAATAGCTTCCTCAATATTAAATGGATTACATGTTATATCTCCCGCATCAGCAACTTGTTGAACTTTAAATGGTTCAACATCATAGTTGGGATGGTAATTGGTTCTTAAATGTTTTGAAGCTTGTCTAATGCTTTGTGGACCAAATCTTGCACCAGGTCTATAACTCGTTCCAGCATCAAATGGAATTCCAACAATAGCAACATCACAACTTTCAACATCTCTTAACTCTGGCAATCTTGCAAAAGTTGACGGACCAGCAAATCTAGGAACTTTTGTTCCACTGACTGGTTGTATTGGATTATTATTTTTTTGTTTTTTCATTTATATTAACGTATGAAATTTATAAAAATCATTCTATCAATTCTTATATTTATTTCACCCGCTAATGCTAACACAATATTCTATTTAATTAAAATACCTAACTTGGAAATACATAGTATCAAATCTGTAAATGGGCTTAAATATCTAAAAGCAATTAAACCATTCGAGGTGGGAATAAGAGATAACAATGTTACATGCTTTAATTCTAGTGAAGAAGATATTGAAAAAAAATTACCTTTAATTGAAAAAAATTTAAACAGATACAGCGCTGCTTTTTTAAATATAATTAATCTTAAATATATTGTTCTATGCGAAAATCTTTCGGTGTCTCAAATTAGTGCCGCAGGCGTTCCAAACTCAAAAACAAAGACCTTAGTAATTGATATTAAATTTAATGAAGAACATTTTGAGAGAGTATTGCATCATGAAATATTTCATATGATAAATGAAAGTCATAAACAAAATTTTTTTTATGAAAAGTGGAAAAATTTTAACAATTCAGAATTTAAATATGCAGAATGTTCAACTTGCTCAAATAGACTAGGTTTGTCGCTATTAAAAGAAAATAAAGGCTTTGTGACAGAATACTCTATGTCTACTCCGTCGGAAGATATGGCTGAAGTATTTTCTTTTATTATGACTAATAAAGAAAAAATAGAAGATAAAGCTTTAATTGATCCAATACTAAAAAAAAAAATACTTTTTATAAAAAAAAATATATTTAAAATTGATGAAAATTTTAATTTTAATTAAATGATAAAAAAATTAAAACAAACAGTATCTGAAAAATTTCTATTGATATTTGTTATAGTTTTAACAGTTATATTTTTTGGTTCCTTCATAACGATGAAAAATAAATGCTTGTTTGTAAAAAATTATGATCCAGAAAAAATAAATTTTGTAAATCCAAAAAATATTGCAATACTGAATGCTTATTGTGGAAATGTTGTAATAGAGCTCTATCCAAATGTTTCACCAAAATCTGTTGAAAGATTTAAAATGTTAATTAAATCTGGAGAATATAATAATATTGTCTTTCATAGAGTTATAAAAAATGTACTTGTTCAAGCTGGGGACTTGGAATTTGGGGAAAAAAATAATTTGAATTACACTTACATAGGAACTGGCAAGTCTGGATATGGAACTATTAAATCAGAGTTAGAAAATAAATTTGATTTTAAAAAAGGTACAGTAGCTTTAGCTAGAACAGATCAAAAAAACACTGAGGACAGTCAATTCTTTATATTGCTTCAAGATGCTCCATTATTTGAAGGAGAATATACACCTGTCGGAAAAGTAATTTATGGTTTGGAGGTACTAAAAAAAATTAAATATAGTGAAAAAACTGAATATGTTTTAAGACCTGATTTTATTAATTATTTTGAAATGTTAGTTAACTAGTGGTTTACCTGTTGCAAGTGTATGTTTTATTCTCTCTTGTGTTTTTTTTGTTTCAATAAGTCTCATAAATGACTCTAGCTCTAATTTATACAAATCATCTTCTGTTAATGTATTATCTATAGCTGTATTTCCACCGCTTAAAACATTTGCTAATTCTTTGCCGACCTCCATACCATGATCTAAAATAACTTTTTCATTATATAATTTTTCCAAAATCTTTATCATTTTTTCTTTTAGAGATTTTCCAGATAAATTAAATGTACATTCATTTGGAGCCTTAAAACCTTTATTATCTTCCAATATTTTTTTTGAAACAGAAAATAAATTATTTCTATTCATTATTTTTTTATCTTCCGGTTTTATATATTTTAACGGTTCTGCTTCTACTGGTGATGTGGCTGTTTTTGCATACCCAATAATATTAAATACTTGAAGTGGTGCAAAATCTGGATCTTTTTTTGCTTCATCTGTTTGTGACCATCTCCACAACATTTCTTTACATCCTCCTCCTGCTGGAATTAATCCTACAATTGTTTCGACTAATCCAACTACAATATTTGTGTGTGATGCTACAAAATTACTTTGAACAATTACTTCAAAACCTCCTCCTAATGTTAATCCTGATGGAGCTGAAACTACAGGATATTTTGAATACTTAAGATGTTTGCAAGTTTCTTGAAAATATTTGATAAACTTTTCAATAGATTTAAAATCTCCTTTGTCAGCAAAATTCATTGTATAAGCTAAATTCACCCCAGCGGAAAATTGCATGCTTTCATTAATTATTATCAATGGCTTATCAGTTGCTTTCTTTAAGGAGTCCATTGAATCGTAATCCAATGTATTTGCCTTAGTTATAAACTCGACAATATTAAAATCTTTAAATCTATAAATTTCTGCTGAATTATTTGTATCAACTTTGATTGCTTTTGGTTTAATTTTTCCTAATGTTTCAATATCTGTATAAAGTTGTCTTTCTCCGTAAAAATTTTCATCTTTTAATTTAGATAAATTATTTAAAAATTTGTTATTTTCAAAATTATCAATTTTTTCAAAAAAACTTTTGACTCCAATTTCTCTTAACATCTCAAATGGTCCCATCACCCAATTAAAACCAAGTTTCATTGCTTCATCAATATCATTAAATTTATCAGTTATTCCTGGAACCAATGAAGAAGCATATTTTATTATTTTTGAAATAACCGACCATGCATATTCACCGTATTTATCTTCTCTGTTGATTAGAGTTTTAAGATCTATTTTATCTAATTTTAATTCGAATTTTTTAGAAATGGAATAATTTCCTGTTTCTAAATTAATTGCTTCAAGAATTTTCTTACCATCGGATTTGTTCATACGGTAAAATCCGCCTTTGCCCTTACGACCGGTATAACCACTTTCAATTAATTTTTTTATCAATGGAATTTCCTTGGCAACAATTAGGAATTCATCGTTTTTTGGTAATTCTTTAATAAAGCTTTTCAAAACATCTGCCATTAAATCAATTCCAATTAAGTCATATAAACCAAATACTCCTGTCTTAGGAATTCCCATTGGTCTGCCAAATACCGCGTCTGCTTCTTCAATAGATAATTTCATTTTAATAGCTTCAGTCATAGCTACTTGCATTGCATAAACTCCCACTCTATTTCCCAAAAATCCTGGAGTGTCATTGCAAATAATTGCACCTTTTCCTAAAAGGTTTTCACAAAAAACTTTTAAAGAGTTAATTTTATCAAGATCGTTATTTTCACTTTTAACAATTTCTAGAAGACCCATGTATCTTACAGGGTTAAAAAAGTGAGTAATACAAAAGTCTTTTTTTTGTTCATCTGACAAATTTTGGGATAATATTTTTATTGGAATAGATGAGGTGTTTGACGATACTATAGCTCCTTGTTTTCTATTTTTAAATATTTTTTCATATATATTGTGTTTTATATCTATCCTTTCTACCACTGCTTCAACGATCCAATCAGCCGTACCCACAACATCAAAATCATCTGAGATATTTCCAACTTTAATATTATCTATTTTTGATTTATCTATTAATAATGGTGGTCTTGAATTGAAAATTTTATCTTTGGCTTTTTGACTTATATCTGTTTTTAAATCCAGTAAAGTTACCGGTATATTAGCATTACACAATTGAGCAGCAATACCGCTTCCCATTGTTCCTGATCCTATTACCACAACCTTTTTAATTTCCATAAATTTTAAAACTTAATGATAAATTATCTATTAATACCCCTTATACGCTCAGATCTTCTTCTTAAAAGTTCTGCGGTAACAAGTATTAATGTTGAAAGGACAATTAGACAAGTGGCAACAGCAAGTATTGTTGGACTTAACTGTTCTCTTAAACCCGTCCACATTTGAATAGGTATTGTTGTATTATCTAAGCCGGCTAAAAATAAAACTACTACAACCTCATCAAAAGACGTGACAAATGCAAATAGAGCTCCTGATATAACTCCTGGCAAAATTAATGGTAATGTTATTTTCATAAATGTATTAACTGGATCACTTCCAAGGCTAGATGCTGCTCTAGTAACGCTATGGTCAAAACCCGACAATGTAGCAGTAACAGTAATGACTACAAATGGAGTTCCTAATATTATGTGGGCTATAATAATTCCAAGATGTGTAGCTGCCAATCCAATTTTGGCAATAAAAAAGAAAATTGCAACTCCTGAAATAATAAGTGGAACAATCATTGGAGAAATTAAAGTTGCCATTATCAATCCTTTATATGGCATATGTCTACTACTTAACCCTAATGCAGCAACTGTTCCAAGTAATACAGCTCCCAAAGTTGCAAATATTGCAATAATAAAACTATTTTTTGCAGCTAAACCCCATGGATTTTTGGTTCCATAAATCATATCTTCGTACCATCTTAAAGAAAATGCATCTGGATCAAGTCTTTTCATTCCTTCTGAAAAAACTAAAAACTCTTCAGCATTGAATGAAAGTGGAAAAATTACAAACAATGGCGCTATTAAAAAGAAAAATACAAAACCGCAAATTGTTAAATACGAATAGTGCCAAATTCTATAACGAGCTTCTGTATATTTAGGTAATGCCATATCTATCCTAACTTAATATTATCAATTCCAACAAGTTTGTTGTAAATCCAGTAAACAACTAGGACTCCTGTTAACAACATTAATCCCATCGCCGATGCAAAACTCCAGTCTAGAGTTTCTTTCATATGGTAGGCTATTTGGTTACTAATCAATGTTCCTGATGCACCACCAACTAATGCTGGGGTAATGTAGTAACCAATCGCAAGTATAAAGACTAATAAACAGCCCGCTCCTATACCTGGTACTGTTAAAGGAAAGTACACTTTCGAAAAAGCAACAAATGGTGTGCCTCCTAAAGATTTTCCTGCTCTCATTAAACTAGGAGATATTGTTTTCATAACACTGTACAATGGCAATACCATAAAAGGTAAAAGAATTTGTGTCATTGCTATATAGGTGCCTGTTTTATTATACATCATTTCTGGTCTATCACCGTCAGCCACCAATCCTATCATGACGAAAAAATCATTTACAATTCCTTGTTGTTGTAACAAAATCATCCAGCTTGCAGTTCTAACAAGTAAAGAAGTCCAGAATGGTAAAAGCACACAAATCATTAATAAGTTGCTATATTTCATTGGTAGTGTTGCAAGCAAATGTGCAATTGGGTAACCCATTAAAAAACAAAGAATTGTAACAACAACAGCTACTTCTAAAGTTCTCAACCAAAGTATTCTGTGTATCCTTCTGTCCTTCTCAACTTGGACAACTTTGCCATCCTCATCAAAATACATATCCATACCTTTTAAGTATTTTGACATACTATAAGGAGGAGCTGTTCTTTTAATTGCTTGCCAATACTTTACATCTCGAAATCTTTTATGAATTGCCATAATTTGTTCTTTAGCATTACCTTCCTCAAATTTTTCCATTTTTCTCCATAACTTTTTGAGAATTGTATTAAATCCATTCTTTTCTTTATTTAATCTCTGGCCTAGTTTTCCATGTTCTTTTTTCTCTGCAAGAACTTTAAAATCTGACAAAAAACTTGCAAACACCTCTTCTGAAGGCAGTTCTTTTCCATCCCATTTTTCCATTGCTTTAAATGTTTTGGGCAACATGTTTGTGACCATTCTGTCGTCTACACTTCTTGTAAACATTTCACCTATTGGAAAAATATAAGTAATAGTTATAAAAAGTAATAATGGAGCCACTAAAAGAAAAGCTTTGATTTTATTTTTCTTCTCTGCCTTTTTTAGACTTACCTCTAGAGGAATTCCATCTGTTGTTAAAATTTTTTGTGTTTCACTGCTCATAAATAAAAAGGGCGGTTATTAAATAACCGCCCTCAATATAATATATAATTATAGTCTTTAAAACTTAAATTATAGACCAGCTTTCATTGCTTCCCATTTTTCACCAAGTTCAGTGCCGTTATCAGCCCAAAACCAAGGGTCAACTAGGAAATAATTTTTAGTGTTTGCTGGTGCAGTTGGCATATGTGGTACCATGTTAGTTTTACCATCTTTATACCAAGGCTCACCTGCTTCCATAACAGCTATAGAAGATTTTCTCCAAGGAGCGTAAGCAATATACTTAGCACTTCCAGCTAACATTTCTGTGTTAGTCATCATAGCAAGAGCTTTTTTAGCATTTGCTTCATCTGGACCACCTTTAACAAGTGCAAAATATTCATAGTCAAGACCTTGACCATCCCAAACTTGAACGATTGGTGCACCTTCTCCAACTGTAGCGTTAAAGAATCTTCCGTTCCAACCAGTTGCCATAACAACTTCACCACTCATTAATAGTTCTGGTGGTTGAGCACCTGCAGACCAGAATACACATCCGCCATTTGGATCTGTACAAAGTTTTTTGATCGTATCCAATGCTTTTTGAACACCTTTTTCAGTATTCAATTTTTCATAGATATTTGCTCCACCTTTTTTTGGTTTTGTTCCAGTAGCCGCTAAAGCCATCTCTAAGTTTGTTAAAGCAGACTTATAGATTGCTCTTTTACCTGGAAATTTTTTCGTATTGAAAAAGTCTTTTATAGTGTTTGGAGTACCTTTAACATTTTCACTATTATAAGCGTAGTTCCAAGAATACAAAATGTTTCCTACAGCACATTTACTAGGCATTGAAGTAAAGAAGTCTTCACTGGCAGGCGTTCCGTCTGGAGCCGCTGGAAAGTCTTTGTCAAAATCAAATTCAACAAATATACCTTCGTCACATCCGTTAATTGTATCAAATGCAAATACGTCGATTATATCCCATACAATTGCACCAGCTTCTTTTTGTGCTTTGACTTCTGACAATCCACCTGAGTAGTCTACCCAGTTAATTTCTATGCCTAATTTTTTGGCAGTTGGATCACCATATCCCAACTTCTGAGACTCTGTATAAGCTCCACCCCATGATGCAATAGTAACTGCAAATGCTGATGAAGTTATAGAAAGAGCAAAAGTCAAGGTAAGTAATAATTTACTTAATTTTCTCATTTATCCTCCGTTTTAAACGTTTTTTTTAAAAAATGAATTACAACAAGGATAAAAAATGGAGTCAACAGCTCATTTAAGAATATTCTATGATAATTTTGCTTATTATATAAGGTTTTTATAAGGTAAATTTATTTTGAATCTAGAGCTCTTGCATCTAGGCTATCCCAGCCTACTGCTAATTCGTTTCCTACTTTTATATCCATTCTTGCTGAACTATTTGGAACCTTAAGTATAAATTCTTTATTTCCTAATAAATTGAGTCTAACTCTAGTGTGATCACCGTGATAAATAACTTCTTCGATTTTTCCTTTATGTTTATTTTCCATTTTATTTTCTGGATTTATAATTGCTCTCTCTGGTCTTAAAGAAACAATAGTTTTTTCACCTTTTGAATTTACTCTAATTGGATTTGAAATGATTTCTGCTCCAGAATCTAACTTAACTTTACATTTGCCTTGTGAAATATCTGTGACTTCACCAGAAAATCTATTGTTCTCTCCTATAAATTCTGCGACAAAAGAATTTACTGGTTTTTCATAGAGTTCATCTGGGCTTGATAATTGTTGAACTTTCCCATCATTAAATACCGCTATTCTGTTAGACATAGTAAGAGCTTCCCCTTGATCGTGAGTAACATACACAACTGTTACTCCTATACTTTCATGAATATGTTTAATTTCATATTGCATACTTTCTCTTAGATTTTTATCTAACGCTCCCAATGGTTCGTCCATTAGTACAACAGCTGGATCAAAAACTAATGCTCTAGCAACAGCTACTCTTTGTTGTTGTCCTCCTGAAAGCTGACCTGGCATTCTTGATGCATAGCCTGCTAATGAAACCATCGATAATGCTTTATCAACTTTTTTATCAATTTCATCTTTTGGAATTTTTCTTACTCTTAATGGGAATGCCAAATTTTCATAAACTGTCATATGCGGGAACAATGCATAATTCTGGAACACCATTCCAATACCTCTTTTGTGTGGTGGAATATTTGAAATAGGACCTCCATCTAAATAAATTTCACCATTTGTTGGTGTTTCAAATCCTGCTAACATCATTAAGCAAGTGGTTTTTCCCGAACCAGATGGTCCAAGCATCGTAACGAATTCTCCTTCAGCTATATCTAAGTTTAAATCTTTTACGACTAGAACTTTTCCATCGTAACTTTTATCGACTTTTGCAAATTTAACGAATTCTTTGTTATTAGGCATTGGAAGGATTTAAAACATTTGTGAAGAAAATTTTCAACAGTTATTTTGGCTCTTTATATGCAGTTCTTTTGAAAGATTGCAAAATAATTCTGATCCAGTATCATTAACTCTTATTGACTCTGATGCTTCTACTCCCCAATCACCAAATTGCATTACAGCAATCATATGAAAACAAATGTTTTTTTCTAATATTGTCTTGTCACCTTTAAGAATATTTAATGTATGTTCGCCCCAATCTGGAGGATATCCAATTCCAATCGAATAACCAGTTCTAGATTTTTTTTCTATGTTATATTTATCTAATACTTTCCAAAATGCTTGAGCAACATCATTTGCAGTATTTCCAGGTTTTGTTACATCAATTCCAGCATGAAGAGCTTCAATAGTTTTTTTCATTGTATCTATTTTTTTTTGGTCTGGTTTACCAAGAAATACTGTTCTTGCCATTGGGCAATGATATCTTTTATAAACCCCAGAAAGTTCGATTATAGTTGCCTCGCCTTCTACGAATTTAGTATCACTCCAAGTTAAATGAGATGCTGATGTACCTTTTCCTGTCGGTAAAAGAGGAACTATTGAAGAATATTCTCCACCAAAATCTTTGGTTCCTTTAATTAAAGTTCCTGTTATTTCTGAAACTGCATCATTTTGTCTAACTCCAGGTTTAATACATTCAAATGCTTTTTTCATACCTAGTTGAGTAATCACACTTGCTTTTTTCATTAATTCTATTTCCGCATCTGATTTAACTACTCTTGACCAATTAACTAATCGTTCACTATCAATTAATTTAGCATCAGGTAAACCATCTAATAATTTTTTATAAGAATAAGCTGTAAAATAATGGGCATCCATTTCTAAACCAATATTCAAACTTTCCCATTTTCTTTTTTTTATTAGGTCTACAATTGCATCGTAAGGATGAGCTGGCCAGGTATGTATGTATTTTTCATCATAGGCAATTATATTTTCACGTTTTATATAACAATTTATATAAGCTCCACCTGCATCTTGTGCTCTTACAAATAATAATGGTTCATCAGCATCAACATGAACAATTACACATTGAGCATAATAAAATGACCATGCATCATATCCTGTAAGATAATTAATATTTGAGGTGTCTTGTGAAATTAAAAGATCAATGCCTTTCTCTTGCATAGATTGTTTAACTTTATTTAATCGTTGTTTGTATTCTTCTTTTGTAAATAGCATATTAATTTGAAAATAATTTACCAAATCCTGTGACAGATTTATTCATTCCTATCTTTTCCAAAGTTTCCCAGATTAATGCTTGGTTACTTGATAAAACCATTTTTTCTAATTTTTTTTCCAGTCTATCAATTATCGATAGAGCAGGTAATGCTGTACAAGATATAAATAAAGCATCAGCGCCATCTAAATTAATATTTGATAAAACTTCATATAGATATTCTGGATCAACTTTTCCTATATCAATATCAGATGAGATATCAAAATAAGAGTTGGATGTTATTTCAAATCCTTCTTTTTTAAAAAATTCAATAACCTCATCATTTAATTTTTTTGGGTAAGGAGTAAATAAATATATTTTATTTATATTTAATTTTTTTAGAGCATTAACTGCTGCTGTGCTTGGTGTAGTCACGCTTGTATTTGGTTTTGCTTTTTTTATTTTTTCCTCAATAGAGTTATATCCAGCTGCAATTGTGCCAGAAGTGCAACCATAAGCTACGCAATCTATTTTTTCATCAGGAAGAATATTTTTTGTAACTTCAGTAATTGTTTCAGACATTTTGATAAGATTTTCTGCCGTCAAAGGATTGTATGTTTCAATTCTGTTGACAAAGAAATCAATTTTTTTATCTTTAATTACACTTATAAAATCTTTCTCGATCATATAATCGCTTGCGAGTGCAATCAGCCCTATTTTAGGATTTAGATTCTCTAAAAATTTAGGTGATATTTTTTTTGTTTCCATAATTTTTAATTATATCGTATCATACGTTTATGAAATTGTTAAAATTGCCTATTTTAGCTGTATTTTTTATTTTAAGGAGACTTTAATGAGGTTTGGATACTTTTGTAATTCAACAAACTGGACACATAAACCTTTTCACGAATTATTAGATGATATAAGGGAAATTACTGAATATTGTGATCAAAACAAATGGAACTCGATTTGGTTTACCGAACATCATTTTAATCACGAAGGAATGGAGACTTGCACTAACCCTTTAATGATGGGTACAGATGCAGCTTCAAGAACCAAAACAATCAGAATAGGTCAGGCTGCAAATATTATAACTTTTCACAATCCAATAAGATTAGCTGAAGACATTGCTACACTTGATCAACTATCAAAAGGAAGAGTTGAGGTTGGCGTTGGAAGAGGTGTATACGGTAGAGAGGCAATAAACATGAACCAAGAAGCTGACCTTAAAGACCAAGCAAAAAATTTTAGATTATTTGAGGAAACTTTAACAATATTAAAAAAGGCATGGA
>CAYXLK010000012.1:0-17517 GCA_964465855.1 uncultured Candidatus Pelagibacter sp.
AAATTACCAAACCTAAAATTAAAAATGGAAAAAGATAATGTAATGCATAAAATCTTGTTAAAGTTGGACTGCCTACTGCAAACCCTCCCCATAACCAGTTGGTAATACTATCTCCAATAAAAGGAACGGCACTAAATAAATTTGTAATTACAGTTGCTGCCCAAAAACTCATTTGGCCCCAAGGTAGAACGTAACCCATAAAAGCTGTCATCATCATTAAAAAATATATTATCATTCCTATTACCCATATAAGTTCTCTTGGAGATTTGTGAGATCCATAATATAAGGATCTAAATATATGAATATAAACAGCTAAGAAAAACATAGAAGAGCCGTTTGCATGAAAATATCTTATTAACCATCCATAATTTACATCTCTCATTATGTGTTCAACACTTTCAAATGCTAGGCCAGAAGTGGCGACATAATGCATAGCCAATATTATTCCGGTAATAATTTGAGCTATCAAACAAAATGTTAAGATTGCTCCAAACGTCCACCAGTAATTTAAATTCTTTGGTGTTGGATATTCGGTTAAATGATTTCTAAGTGTTAATAGAGGCAAACGGTCGTTAAACCACTTTCCTAACTTTGAATCAGGTTGATAATCGTGATCACTCATTTTTACCCTATCTTAATTGTTTTGCTATCAACAAATACGTATTTTGGAACTTCTAGATTTGTTGGGGCAGGACCTTTTCTTATTCTTCCTGAAGTATCATAATGAGATCCATGGCAAGGACAAAACCATCCACCATATTCTCCTTTATCGCCCAATGGAACACAGCCTAAGTGAGTGCAGACGCCTAACATAACTAGCCATTCTGGATTTTTTGCTCTATCTTCGTCTTTCTCGGGATGTTTTAAATCCTTTAGATCAACTTTTTTTGCTTTTGCTATTTCCTCTTCTGTTCTTCTTCTAATAAAAACAGGTTTACCTCTCCACAAAACTGTTATTGATTGTCCTCTTTCAACTCCGCTAATATCCACTTCTGTGCTTGCGAGCGCCTTTACTGAAGCATCTGGATTCATTTGATCAATTAAAGGCCAAACAGCGGCACCAACACCCACTGCTCCAGCAGCTGTAGTTGCTGTTACGATAAAATCTCTTCTATTTGGCTTTTTTTTATCAGATTCGGACATCTTTATTATTTTAAATCTCCTTTAATATATGATTTCATATAAGAAAAGAGATATTTTTCTATAGCAACAATGACACAGAAGAAAAGTTTTTCGGGCCCAAAAATAGCCCTTTATCAACCTGATATTCCACAGAATACTGCTGCTATTGTAAGAACATGTTCCTGTCTAGGTGTTCAACTTGAAATAATCGAACCGTGTGGATTTTTTTTATCAGATCCAAGATTTAAAAGAGTAGTAATGGATTATATGGATTTATCCTCAATCAAATTTTATAAAAGCTATGAAGAATTTGTAGAATTAAAGAAGAAAGAAAGAATAATATTGGCCACAACAAAAGCAAAAAAAATTTATACAAATTTTATTTTTAAAAAAAATGATACTTTACTATTTGGAAGAGAAAGTTCTGGAGTTCCTGAAAGTTTACATAAAAGTATTAAATTTAAAATTAAAATACCAATGGTTGAAAATAAAAGATCTTTGAATCTTGCAACATCTGTGGCTATAATCATTTCTGAAAGTTTAAGACAAACTTTATAATACAATGAAAACAAATTTGAAAAAAGAATTGACAAAGCAATGGTTTAAAAATCTTCAGGAAATTATTTGCAGTAATGTTGAAGAATTAGAAAAAAATAAAATTTTTTTTAAAGCAAAAAAATGGAGTCGAAATACAAACAAAAACGATGGTGGTGGAGAGTTTAGATTATTAGAAAATGGTAAAATATTTGATAAGGTTGGAGTAAATTTTTCTGAGGTTTATGGAAAATTTTCAAATGATCTTAAAGGTAAAATACCTGGAACAGAAAAGAACAGTAATTTTTGGGCATCTGGAATATCAATTGTAATGCATATGAAAAATCCTTTTGTACCAGCAATGCATTTTAACACTAGATATATTTATACATCTCATGGTTGGTTTGGTGGCGGTATCGATGTAACTCCATGTTTTAAAGATGAAAAATTAAGGAGATGGTTTCATAAAAGTCTTAATAAAATGTGTGATAGACATAATAAAAAATATTATAAAAATTATAGCCAGTGGTGTGATAAATATTTTTATTTACCACACCGAAGAGAGACAAGAGGTATAGGCGGAATATTTTTTGATTACAAAAAAGATAATTGGGAAAAAAATTTTCATTTTGTTAAAGATGTAGGGTTAGAATTTATGAAAATATTCAATGAAATAATTGAAACAAAAAATAGAATTAAATGGTCAAAAAGCGAAAAGGAAATTCAATACCTAAAAAGAGGCAGATATGTTGAATTTAATCTTCTATATGATAGAGGAACAAAATTCGGTTTACAAACAGGTGGTAATATAGATGCAATTTTAATGTCGCTGCCACCATTGGCGAAATGGAAATAGATGGAAAAAGAACCAATTACAATTCAAGGTCTTGAAAAATTAAAAAAAGAATTAAAATTTTTAAAAGAGGAAAAAAGACCAAAAATAGTTAGTGAAATTTCTGAAGCAAGATCTCATGGAGACCTAAAAGAGAATGCCGAATATCATGCGGCAAAAGAACAGCAGTCACATAATGAGGGAAGAATTCAAGAAATTGAAAATAGTATCGCTGCTGCAAATTTAATTGATGTTACAAAACTTAACAATGATGGCAAAGTCATATTTGGTTCTACGGTATCTTTGCAAAATTTAGATACTAATGAAAAAATCGAGTATAAAATCGTAGGAAAGGATGAAGCTGATCTCAATAAAAAATTAATTTTTTTTAAATCTCCAATTGGAAAAGGATTGATTGGAAAAAATAAAGGTGATTTAGTTAAAATAAATACACCAAATGGAGTTAAAAATTTTGAGATTTCAGACGTCAAATACGTTTAGACTTTACTATATCTTCAATTTGATCATTAGAAATTTTAAAATTATTATTTAACCACTGATCTTCTATTTCTTTAAGTATTGATCCGAGCAACTTACCTTCTTTTAAATCAAATTTTTCTATTAAATTCTTTGCTTTTACAGGCATTATCGGAATTTGAAATTCAACAAAATATTTTTTGAGATCCACAAAATATTCTTTATATTTTTTGGTGGTTAAAATTTTGTAATCTAAAATATCAATTAGATTTTCTTTGCCGCACTTTAATAAAAATATTGATAAATTTTTTTTAGAAAAAAAATCTTTTATTGGTTCTTCAGAAAATATAGAATTTAAAAAAGTAATTTTATCCTTATCTTTATTTGATAAATTATATTTATAGATAAAATAATCACAGTCTTCGGTCTTATCAATTAAAAGTAAAGACAAAATAAAAGCAAAATTTTTTTTTTTCAAAATATCATTGCTTAAATTATCTAATTTATTTATTTTATTTATATGTTTTAATTCTGGAAAAATTAATAAAAATAGTTCTTTAGAAGTTTTATCAGAATTAATTTTATTAAAACTTTCTATAGAAATTATCTTTTTAAGTTCTTGTAGTTGCCTCTCTTTTGAAACTTGTTTTAGGCCGCTTAGATTTTGTTTTATAATTTTAACAGTATTTTTATTATGTTGATTGCTGCTGTAGCTTAAAAAAAATCTAATATATCGAAGAATTCTTAGGTAATCCTCTTTTATCCTCGTTGCAGGGTCACCTATAAATTCAATTAATCCATTATTTAAATCTTTTTTTCCATTGAATGGATCAAACAAATTTCCACCAATATCTGCATAAATCGCATTTATGGTAAAATCTCGTCTGGACGCATCCTCTAACCAATTTTTAGTATACTCTACTTGTGCATGTCTGCCATCGGTCTTAACATCTTTTCTTAAAGAAGTTATTTCAAAACTTCTATTATTAATAACGGCAGTAATTGTTCCATGTTCAATTCCAGTTTCATAAAAATTGATATTATTTTTTTTTAAAATTTCTATTATGGTTTCTGGTTTTAAATTAGTTGATAAATCTATATCATCAACTATTTCATCATTAATTAATTTTCTTACACAGCCTCCAACAAATCTTAATTCCGTTTCATCTGAGTAAGTATTAAATGATTTGAATAAGTCTTGAATTTCTTTATTTGAGACTAGTTCTTTAAAATTAGTTTTATCTTTGAATGTCTCTTTTTTTGATTTAAATAAATTATTTATAAAGTTAATCATATATGGCTGGGGCGCTAGGATTCGAACCTAGGATGGCGGTACCAAAAACCGCTGCCTTACCTCTTGGCTACGCCCCAAAATTGTTTTTGATATATCACAAAAAAAAAGCTTTATATAGTTTTTGATACAATACTCCAATGATTTTTAAATTTTTTCTTAATTAATTTTAAGCCATTTATAGCAGATTTTTTGTTTGAAAAATAAGCAACTATTGTAGATCCTGAGCCAGTCATTCTGACAAATTTGACTTGATTAATATTAGACAAAAATATCTTTAATTTTCTTAAAACTGGATAAAGTTTAAATGCCGGTATTTCCAAATCATTTTGTGCATACTTTAAAAATTGAATTTTAAACATTTTGCTAGAAATTTTTATTCTATTCTTAGAAAAATATTTAACTCTTCTGTAAATTTCTTTAGTTGAACACCCTATTTTTGGCTTTACCAAAAGTGCAAATAAAGCCATTTTAATATTATATTTTTTGATAGTTTTTTTATTTAATATTATTGAGTTTTTACGATCCAAGCCCAAAAGCACATCAGAACCTATTTGATTACAAATATAAAATATCTCTTTTTTTGATAGTTGAATTTTTTTTTTTTTTAAAAAATAGTTTAAAAGGAATGCGGCATTCATTGAGCCTCCGCCTAAGCCTGACTGTTGAGGCACATTTTTCTTTACCTGAATTTTATACTTTTTGTTTAAAAATTTTTTTTTATCTAAAATATGTAATAATTGTGAAATAGTATTTTTCTTATTTAAATTTTTTGAAAAAGGACCAATAAATTTTACAAAATGTTTTTTTTTATTTATCCGTTGAATATAAATTTCATCGTAAAAATTTAAGAAACTAATTATACTTTGTATTTTATGAAATCCAGTTTTCTCTTTTCTTAAAACATTTAAAGATAAGTTTATTTTTGCATAAGATTTGATTAAATTTTTTTTCATACTTACGAATTTTTTAATCCAAATAATAATTTTTTATTTATATCTTTTTTTAATTTATCTTCAACTTCCTCTGATGATAATGCCGCATTCCAATAATAAATTGCTTGCAATTTCATATCTAATCTCCAAAGAACATCTCCGTAATGATCATTCACAACTGGATCTTCAGGCATTATCAATAAAGCATTTTTTAAATATTTTTCAGCTGATACATAATCTTCGGTTAAGTAGTAAGCCCAACCTACAGAGTCAATAATATAGGGATCTGTTTGTTTTTGCTCATATGCATTTAATAACATTTCCATTGATTGTTTAATTTTTATTTTTCTTTCAAGCCAGCTGTAAGCTAAATAATTTAAAACATATGGCTGATCTGGACTTAGTTCTAAAGATAATAACAAATCTTCGTCAGCTTTTTTATAATCTTTGAGTCTTTCATGACTTCCTCCTCTTCGATAAAGAATATCTGCATATGAGTCAGAATCTTTGCTAATTCCCTCAAGAGCAAAGTTATAATTTTCAATTGATTTATTGTATTCTTTAAATCCTTTATAAATATTTCCTAAATCAAAATAAATTTTTGGGGATTTAAGTTTTAAATTTTTTATTTTTGAATTTAAAAAAGTTAACGAATTTTCTTTTCCTTCGGCTTCTTTTAAAATATTAAATTCTTTTTTAATTCTATACCAATAATAAATACCATCTTTGTCATTAAACTTCTTTAGGACTTTTTTTGCCTTTGCATCCTTATTCATCAAGTAATAATTTTCAGCACTCAAAGAAAAATTAAATATAAATTTTGGGTTAAGATAATTTGAAATATTTAAGTAAAAATTAGACACATCATAATCTTCTTGTGATGAATAAAGATTTGAAATTAAAAAAAATATTTCTGCAAGGACATCGGTTTCAGATTTGCAGGAGAATATCTTAGAAAAATTATCAAACTTAGATTGATCAATCCAATTTTTAGATTGTAGAATTAACAAAGTACTTGTGATTGGTTCTATTTTTAAAGATAAACTCTTTACAGACTCATATTCATTATTGCTAATTAAATTTGATATGTAAAAAAATAAGTATCTTGAATAATCTCCATCCTCTAAATTTAACAATGCAGTAAAATAATTGTTAGCTCTATCATCGCCTAAATAGCAGTATTGAAAAGCTAGAAGAATTTTGCTTAATTTTCCATAATTTTTAACTTCTGATATTTTTTTTTCTAAAAACAGTTGGTTATATGATTTTAATATATCATAAATAATTTGCTCATATGAATTTGGTATCAATATACTTTTCATATATGATAAGTGATCGCTTGCTTTATTAAAATTGCTTTTTTTCAAAGCATCAATTGTTAATAAAAGAGTTGTTTGAAAATTATCTATATTATTTTTTGATTTAAAAAATTTGATTTGATTTATTGCTTCACGAACTTTATTGTTTAAGACTAAACTTTCAACGTATTTATCCAAATAATATGGATGATCTTTTAGAATACTTTTTGTTGAATTAAAATATTTTACAGCTAGTTCATTATCTCCATTTTCATATGAAACAAGAGCCGAAAAATAATTTGATAAATATCTCTGGTTGAAATTATTATTTTCAGTTGATTTTGAAAAAACTGATGAATGGTATAAAAATATAAGAAATATAAATAAAGTTTTTAAAAATCTAACTAACATTTTTTTAATATATGGAAATAAAGCATAAAAATCAAAGTGACAATAATTTTGAAGAAGTTATGGATTTATTTGAAATTGATTACGTTTATGAAAATAAACCAATTAAACGAACTTTTGATGAACCTAATTTAGAGAATAAACAATCTTTACTAGAAAATTTGAAAAAAAAAATTTTAAGGATTTCAGATTGTGAATTAAAAAAAAATTCTAATCAAATAGTCTTTAACGATGGTAACCCTGGTAGCCCAATCATGATTATTGGTGAAGGCCCAGGACAAAAAGAAGACGAAATGGGCAAACCTTTTGTTGGCGATGCAGGTATGCTTTTAAATAGAATGCTTGAAGCCATTAATATTAAAAGACCAAAAGTTTATATTACCAATGTAGTAAATTATAGACCTCCAAATAACAGAAAGCCAGAACCGTCAGAAATAAACAGATACTCAGTTTTTTTAAGAGAACATATAAATATTATTGATCCAAAAATACTTATACTAATGGGAGGTACTGCTATGGAAGCTTTATATGGTCAAACCTTAAAAATATCTAAAGAAAGAGGTAAATGGAAAGAGCTTATTGTTAATCAAAAAACATACTTAACAATTTTAACGTTTCACCCTGCTTATCTATTAAGGCAACCTGAACAAAAAAAATTCTCTTGGGCTGATCTAAAAATGATCAGAAAAAAGATAGATGAACTAAAAATTACCATTTAATGAAAAAAATTATAGCTGGAGTAGACGAAGTCGGCAGAGGAAGTTTGGTAGGACCAGTTTTTGCAGCGGCTGTAATATTCAAAAAAAATGTAGATAAAAAAAAGTTCAAAGATTCAAAACAACTTTCAAAAGAAAAAAGAAATAGTCTAGAAAAGTATGTTAAGAAAAACTGCATATGGGCTATTAGTTCAGCTTCTTTAAAAGAAATTGAAAAATTAAATATTTTAAATGCAAGTTTATTGGCTATGAAAAGATCAATAAAAAAACTTAAATTTAAACCTACAATGACACTAATTGATGGGAATAAGTCACCAGATATCATTGACTACAAATTAAAGTGTGTAATTAAAGGTGATCAAAAAATACCTGAAATATCAGCCGCTTCTATTATTGCTAAGGTTGCTAGAGATAGACTTATTACAAAAATGTCAAAAAAATTTACTCAATACGCTTGGGATAAAAACGCAGGCTATGGAACTAAACAACATTTAACAGCAATTAAGAAATTTGGAGTAACTAAGCATCATAGAAAAACGTTCGGTCCTATACACAATATATTGAGTCCTAATTAAATCGTACAACAAAACGAGTCCATTTTTTTCAATCTCTGGTTGACGTGGAATCCGCCCTGGAGTCTAATTACTTTTTTAAAAATGGTTACTAAAAATTTACATAACAAAGTTATCAACGGAGATAGTTTAAAAGAATTAAAAAAAATTCCTGACGAAACATTTGATATAATTTTTGCAGATCCACCTTACAATTTACAATTACAAAATAGTTTAGTCAGACCAGATAGATCAAAAGTTAGTGCTGTAAATGATAAATGGGATCAATTTCAAAGTTTTAAATCATATGATAAGTTTACAAATGAATGGCTAAGTGAATGCAAAAGAGTATTAAAAAAGAACGGATCTATTTGGGTAATCGGAAGTTATCACAATATATTTAGAGTTGGCAAAATAATTCAAGATTTAGGTTTTTGGATCTTAAATGATGTAATCTGGAATAAAAATAATCCGATGCCAAACTTCAGAGGTACTAGATTTACGAATGCTCATGAAACATTAATCTGGGCATCAAAAAGTAAAAAATCAAAATATACTTTTAACTACCAATCAATGAAATCTTTCAATGATGATTTACAAATGAGATCAACTTGGAATTTACCTATATGCAACGGTAAAGAAAGATTAAAAAATAATGGAATAAAAGTTCATTCAACACAAAAACCAGAGGCTTTACTTCATAGAATTATATTAGCCTCTTCAAATAAAGATGATTTTATTTTAGATCCTTTTTTAGGATCAGGAACTACAGCGGTAGTTTCGAAAAAATTAGGTAGATCTTATTTTGGAATTGAAAAAGAAAAAATATATTTTGAAGCTGCTAACAAAAGAATAAAAAATGCAAATATAATTAAAGACGAATATTTAGATACAATCCAAAATAATAAGTCTAAACCTAGAATTCCTTTTGGTTCATTGATTGAATTAGGAGTAATTAAACCTGGAACAGAAATCTATGATCAAAAGAAAAAAATTTATGCAAAAGTTATGGTTGATGGAAGCATCAAATGTAAGCAGAATGAAGGATCAATTCATAAAGTGGCAGCACAAATATTAGGTTCTGAAAGCTGTAATGGTTGGACTTATTGGCATTATCAATCAGGAAATAGTTTAAAACCAATTGATGAACTTAGGCAACGTCTAAGACCATGAAACTAGTTACTATAAATTTTACCTAAATAATTTTCTAAAAAAATTTTATTTTTAGAAAGGTGTTTTAAAAAAATATTTCTAAAAAAAACATTTAATGGATTTGAAAGATGAAAAGCAAAGTGATTGAGTGAGGATCTAGAATTTATTTGCTTAGTCTTCAAAATCCTTGTTTTGTAGTAATTTGTAGAGTTATTCTTTAGATCATTAAAAAGTTCATTTGCTGCTTCTATTGATTGTGATGCGCCTTGCGCAAATGACGGTGGAAATGAATAAAACGCATCGCCAATTAAAAAAATATTTTTTGACTCAGGTATTTGAACTTTTTTGCTTACAAAAATTGGAAAGCATTTAATTTCTTTAATTTGTTCAGCTAAATTTAAATGTGATTTTGAAAAAATCTGTTTTAACAAGTTATTTATAAAAGTATTATCTTTAAATAAATTTCTATTTGAAATTTCTTCTTCAATTAATTCTTTTCTAATAATTGAGATAAAATTAAATTCTTTGTTTTGGTTGATGGGATAAATTACGAAGTGAAAATTTGGTCCTAAATATAATGAAATATCAAAATTTTCGAAGTTGCTGATGTTTCCCCTTAGGGCAATTGAGTTAAAATATTTTGGTAGACCATCTTTTTTAAATAAAATCTGTTTAGATTTGGAGCAAACTCCATCAGCAGCAACTAAATAATCGAATTCCTCATTTTTTTTATCTCTAAAGGATAATGCTAATTTATCTTGGTCTTTAATATCAATAAGATCTGAATTGAAAACTATTTTTTCCTTAGGAATATTTTCCAAAAGAAATTCAATAAGTTTAGATCTTTTTAATGTCGTATATCGATTACTCTGATTATTAAATTGAGATAAATAAATATCACAAATTTTTTTTAAATTTTTCGCATCAAAAAAATTTACTTTTTTTGGAAAACAAATATTGTTTGCATTTATTTTTTGAAAACCAATTTCATTTAATAGATTAATACTATTTACAGATAATTGTATTCCATATCCGTCGCTTAGATCTAATGAATTTTTTTTTTCAAAGATTTTATAAGAGTAAGATTTATCTTCTTCTAAAAGATTTGCGAGAAACAAACCTGAAATTCCTGCTCCTATAATTGCAATTTTTTTCATTAAAAATGAGATAGAGAGTTAAATATTTTTTTTGTAAATGAAGGTAAAATATATTTATTTATATTTGACTTATCTAATAGCAAGCTGTCCTTTATCATTTTCTTTTTATTATTTTTATTAATAATAATTTTCATATTCATATTAGACATTTTTACATTTATCTTTTTGTTAATTGATAGTTTAAATTTTTCTTTATTTATTTCATTCATTGGAAAAATAACTAAATTTTTTAAAAAATTAAATTTTTTATTTTTAATTAATAAATACTTATTTTTATGTTTATAAACATTTGCCTCAAAATATTTTGTTTTATTAAACTTATTTTTACTTTTTATTAAAAAATCTTTCCTTTTATAGGCTTTACAGTTTTGAGTTAATGGACAAAGATCACATGATGGTAATACAGGTTTACAAACTAAAGCTCCTATTTCCATAATTGCCTGCGCATAATCACTTGATCTTTTGGAAGTATTAAAAAAAGATTTTTTTTTAATTAGGTTTTCTTTTGAAATTTCATTTTTTGTTTTAAGCAAAAAAACTCTTTTTAATATTCTCTCAACATTACCATCCATTGGAATATAAGGTTGATTATGAGCAATAGCTAAAATTGATCTTGAAGTATATTCTCCAATACCTGGAAGAGACTTAAGTTTTTCTACATCTTTTGGCAAGTTTCCATTAAACTCTTCTGACAATTTAAGTGCAGTTTTTTTTAAGTTTCTTGCTCTAGAATAATATCCAAGTCCTTCCCAATTTTTTAAAACTCTTTGTTCATTTGCATTTGCCAATGATTTTAAATTTGGAAAATTTTTTATAAAAGTTTCAAAATAAGGAATTACAGTTTTTACTTGTGTTTGTTGGAGCATAAATTCACTAACCAAAGTAAAGTATTCTCTATTTTTAGTTGATGTTATTTTTCTCCAAGGAAGATTTCGCTTGTTATTATCGTACCATTTTAAAATTTTATTTGGTATGTTTGATTCTCGCATATGAATTCAAAAAATTATAATAAGAATAACAGAAAATTTATACAAGGTCTTAGATCATTTAAAGACATTTTGCCTTCTAAGGTAAAAAATCTAATTAATAAAAAAGGTCAAATATATTCTGAAACATTGGATAATTGGAGGTGTTTTGTTGGCAATGATTTATTTGATATCAGTTTTCCTAAATCTTTCAAAAATGAAAATAAGCTTGGCTCTAGTTGCTTAACTGTAATGGTAAAAAGAGGTAACGAGGTTAATTTTGAATATTCAAAAAGTTTGATAATTGAAAAAATTAACTCTTTTTTTGGATATGAAGCAGTTCAAAACATAAAATTAGTTTCATTTGAAGAAAAAAATAAAGAATTTGAAGAAAAGCAAAGTGCTGATGATGTGACAAAAAATAAATATAAAAAACAAATTTCTGGTATTAAAAATGAAAAAATAAAAGACTCTTTAATTAAGTTTAGTAAAGTATATAAAAAAAAATGAAAAAAATTTTATTCACATTGATAATTTTTTTGTTATCTCATGCTAACCTAGGTGCGGAAAATAACGTTAAAAGAATATATGAAGGAAAAGAAGACTCCAAAATTACTATATTAGTCTATGAGTCGCTTACTTGTTCTCATTGTGCAAAATTTCATTCGGATGTTTATCCAGATTTAAAGAAAAACTTTATAGACAATGGATATGTTAAATTAGAATACAGAAATTTTCCACTAGATCTTGCGGCATTCAACGCTGCAAAAGCTGCACATTGCAAAAGTAGTAATGGAGAGGAAATTCTACACTTTCTATATAAAAACCAAAATGAATGGGTTAAAGGAAATACAATTGAGGAATTAAATACAAATCTTGAAAAGATATTAAAAACTAAGAATTTTGGTATTGATTACAATAAATGTATTAATAATAAAAAAATTGAAGATTTTGTTTTAGAAGATCGAATCGAAGGGGTAAAAAAATACAACGTGAACGCTACTCCCACATTGATTATCAACGGTGAAAAGTTTGAAAAATCACTAACATATAAAAATTTAGAAAAAACTTTAGAAAAACTGTTATAAGTTAGTTCATGGAGTTTAAAAAAATCCAATTAAATGGATTTAAATCATTTTCAGAGAAAACCACCTTTTTAATTGAAAAAGGATTAACTGGTATTGTTGGTCCTAACGGTTGCGGTAAATCAAATATTGTTGAGTCTTTAAGATGGTGTATGGGAGAAACCTCTGCAAAAAGTATGAGAGGTTCTGGAATGGAAGATGTTATTTTTTCTGGAACATCAAATAAACCATCAAAGAATATTGCTGAAGTAAGTATTAACATTTCCAATTCTGAAAAGTCAGGATCTCTCCAATTCAAAGAAGTGGAAGAAATAGAAATTAGAAGAAAAATAGAAAGAGATAGAGGCTCGCGTTTTTATCTAAATGATAAAGAAGTTAGAGCAAAAGATGCACAAATGTTTTTTGCAGATCTTTCTACAGGAGCACATTCTCCCTCTATAATTAGTCAGGGAAGAATTGGATCTTTAGTAACAGCCAAGCCAGCTGACAGAAGAGCAATATTAGAGGAAGCGGCTGGCATTTCAGGATTACATGTAAGAAGACATGAGGCTGAACTAAGATTGAATGCTGCAGAAAATAATTTGAAAAGAGCTGATGAACTGAGAAGACAATTAGAAAAGCAGCTCGCTAGTTTAGAAAAACAGGCTGAAGAAGCAACAAGATATAAAAAAATATCTGATGAAATAAAGCAAGTAGAGGCTGGTTTATATTTCTTAAAAATTATGGAAATCGAAAATGAAATCAAAGTAGAAAATGAAATTAACACAGACGCAGAAAAAGAATTTTCATTATTCAATGAAAAAATATTAGATTTAGAAAATTCAATCAAAAAATTAGAGGATGAACTCCGTCCAATTAGAGATAATAATTTAGAAATTATTTCTAGAATTCAAAGACTAAATTTAGAATTACAAAATTTAGATGAAGAGGCTGAAAGAATGTCTACTGAAATAGAAACAACGAAAATATCACTAAAAACTATTGAAGAGGATGTGGACAGAGAAAAAAGCATTGTAATTGATGCAAAT
This sequence comes from uncultured Candidatus Pelagibacter sp., assembly GCA_964465855.1. Taxonomy (GTDB): domain Bacteria; phylum Pseudomonadota; class Alphaproteobacteria; order Pelagibacterales; family Pelagibacteraceae; genus Pelagibacter. The sequence goes on from CAYXLK010000012.1 coordinate 13,552, forward strand.
TCAAACCAAAAAAGATTAAATGATGAAAATGACAAATTGGTTGAAATAGATTCAAAATATTATGAAACAGAAAAAAAATCAGATCAAGATTTAGAAGTTGCCAAAATTAATTTAACAAATGAACAAGAAAAAATTGATACTTTGCTAAATTCTTTAAGTGCAGGAAAAGATGTAGAACATAAAAATTCTCTCGAAGATATAAGAAAAATTTTAAATGAAACAATCGACTGTATTGATAATAATCAAACCCAGAAAGCAAGGGAAAATTTGAATAATATAAATGTCAGTTTATCCTATATTATCCAAAAAATATCTGACACAGATGACAATGAAAGAATAGCAAAAATAAATTCAAGAAATGAAACTATAAAAAAATTACAACAAGAATACACTGTGACTTTTAGTAAAAATCAAAGTATCAAAGATGAGTCTACAAAAAGAAAGGAGAGAATTAATAATATAAACATAGAGATTGAAAGTTGGAAAAATTTGTTAGTCAATTCCGAAAAAATGATTATCCAATTAGGTGACAGAAAAGAAAAACTTAATAAGAAATTATCAGACTTAGAAAAACAACCAAATCTAAATGCAGAAAAAAAAGGGCAAATTTCAGAAAATCTTAGAATTTCTGAAAATGAAAAAGAAAATAATGAGATTAAAATAAATACTTTGGAACAACAACTTGAAGAAAATAAAACTAAATTAAATGAAATTAAAGAAAATTCTATCAGTGTTAGAGAAAAAAGAGCAAGCGCAAATGCAACCATAGTTGGATTAAATAAAAGAAAAAATGATTTAACTGAAAGAGTTGAAAGTGAATTAAATATTAAAGAAGTAAATCTTTTAGAATTTTCAAATTTAGAAAAAGAGCAAGATTTTCCAGATACGGTTACTCAAGAAGAACTATTAGATAAGAAAAGAAGAGATAGGGATAATTTAGGATCTGTAAACTTAAGAGCAGACGAAGAGACAGGGAAATATAAAAATGAAATTACAAAAATGGAAAAAGATAGAGAGGATATTGTTACAGCTATAACTAAACTTAAAGACAGTATTAACGAATTAAATCAAAAAGGAAGGGAAAGACTTCTAGATGCATTTGATAAAGTAAGCAGAAAATTTAACGAAGTTTACACTAAACTTTTTAATGGAGGAAATGCAAAACTTGAACTTGTTGACTCTGATGATCCTTTGGATGCAGGATTAGATTTACTAGTTAGTCCACCAGGTAAAAGACTTCAATCCATTACATTATTATCTGGTGGTGAGCAGGCACTAACCGCTTTGTCTCTAATCTTTGCGGTCTTTTTAACTAACCCGGCTCCAATTTGTGTATTGGACGAAGTAGATGCTCCTTTAGATGATGCAAACGTTACTAGATTTTGTAATCTTTTGGATGAACTAACAAGAATTACCACAACGAAATTTATAATTGTAACTCACCATGCATTAACAATGTCAAAGATGGATAGACTTTATGGTGTTACAATGCCAGAGAAAGGCATAAGTCAGCTGGTATCTGTAGATTTACAAAAAGCTGAAAGTCTAGTTGCTTAAAATGCCTGACGACCTAAAAACTCGCTTAAAAATTGCAAAATCTAAGTATAAAAATAAAAATCAATCTGATAAGGGCAACGAAAAATCTAGCTTTGGTAGAGCTTTTCAGCTTAGCACTGAATTAGTATCTGCGGTATTAGTAGCCACAATTATAGGGTTTATTTTAGACAATTGGTTTGGTACTAAACCCTGGTTAATAATAATATTTTTTTTTATTGGTGTGACAGCGGGAATTATGAATGTTATCAGATCAGCAAAAAAAATGCAGAAAGACTAGATAAACATGGCAGCAAATCCGATGACTCAATTCAATGTCTACAGAATTGGGCCAGAAATTAAAGTTGGCGAAATGGACATTTCTTTTACAAATGCAAGCTTGTTCATGGCGATCAGTACAATTGCTATTCTTTTAATATTTAACTTTGGAGCAAAAAAAAAATCAATTATTCCAAGTAAATTGCAGTTACTCGGCGAATTAAGTTATTCATTCATATCTAAAATGATAAGCGACACAGCAGGTACAAAAGCCAAACCTTATTTCTCATTTATATTTTCACTATTTATGTTTGTTTTATTTTGCAACATGTTAGGAATGATACCATACACTTTTACAGTAACTAGCCATATAATTGTAACTTTTGTTTTAGCGGCATCCATTTTTATTGGAGTAACAATAATTGGTTTTATAAAACATGGATTAAGATATTTAAAGTTATTTGTACCAAGTGGAGTACCTATAGTTTTATTACCATTGATTGTGGTTATAGAAATTATTTCATATTTAAGTAGACCGGTCAGTCTTTCGGTTAGATTATTTGCCAATATGATGGCAGGACATACAATGATGAAAGTATTCGGAGGCTTCGTAGTAAGCCTAGGGATAGTGGGAGGATGGCTTCCACTTAGTTTTTCAGTTGCACTTACAGGTTTAGAAATCTTGGTAGCATTTCTACAAGCATATGTATTTGCAATATTAACGTGTATCTATTTAAATGATGCATTAAATTTACACCATTAGTATTAATAAAGGAGGATATAATGGAACTAGAAGCGGCAAAAATGATTGGAGCAGGCTTAGCGGCTATTGCTCTAGCGGGCGCAGGAGTTGGAATAGGAATTATTTTTGGTAATTACCTTTCTGGAGCGATGAGAAATCCTTCAGCAGCTCAAAAACAATTTCCAAACCTATTGTTAGGTTTCGCATTAGCGGAAGCAACTGGATTATTTGGATTAGTTGTTGCATTAATTATTTTATTTGCATTTTAATTAATGTTTAAAAAAATAATATTAAAAACACTAGCTGTATATTTTTTATCTATAAATTTTATACATGCGGCTGAAAGTGGAGGTATGCCTCAACTTGATCCTGAGTTTTGGTTTTCTCAAATATTCTGGCTAGTTATAACTTTTGGAATTTTATATTTGGTTTTATCTAAAATAATTTTACCAAAAATAAGTGATAATCTTGAAACTAGAAAATCACAAATTTTAGAAAATTTAGAATTTTCTGAAAAACAAAGAAATGAGAGTGAAGCTAAATTAAAAGAGTTTGATAATATTATTTTAAAATCAAAAATTGAAGCAAAAAATCTATTTAATGAATCAAGAAAAAAATTATTAGATGATATTAATAGTAAAAGGCAAAAACTTGAGAAAGAAATAGATAAAGAAGTTAAAATTGTAGAAGCAGAGATCGATGAGCTTAAAAAAAAGTCACCTGAAAAAATAAATAAAATAGCAATTGAAACTTCTGCCGATTTAATTAATCAATTAATTGGTGTTAATGTTAATAATAGCAGTATTACTGCGATTGTCAGTGATATTTCGAGCAAAAACAAAGCTTTATGACTTTTGACGGAACATTCTGGGTAGCGGTATCATTTGTAATTTTTTTTGGAGCTTTAATTTATTTTAAAATACCAAAAAAAATAAATGAGCTATTAGACAATATGATAACTGGTATAAGAAAAGAGATTGATGAAAGCGAAAAGCTAAGATCAGAGACTAAAAATATGTTAGATGAAGCTCAAAAAAAACTGGACTCAGCTGATAAAGAAGTAAATAAAATGTTAAAGCAAACTAAAGATGATAGTGAAAAACTTGTGTTAGAAATGAATGAAAAGTTCCATAATTCCTCTGAAATCAAAAAAAATACTGCTCAACAGAAAATTAATCAAATGAAAGAAAACGCCATCAAAGACATAAAAAATACATCTATAAAAATAGCAGTTGAGTCAGTCAAAAAAATCATATCTACATCGATCGATAAATCAAAACTAGACAAACTTTTTGATAAAAATCTAGAAGAAACTAAAGCTGAATTAAAAAAAATTAATTCATAATAATATTGCTGAAATATCTTTGACAAAAAAATGAAAAGCAAAGAAATTAAAATTTTACTTGCTGCTC
>CAYXLK010000013.1:0-17296 GCA_964465855.1 uncultured Candidatus Pelagibacter sp.
TATATCTTCTATTCCTTCTCCTGTTTTTCCTGAACATGGAATTGCATTTTTTGTTTCAATACCAATTACATCTTCTATTTGTTTTGAGGTTTTATCTAAATCAGAAGCAGGAAGATCAATTTTATTTAATATTGGTACAATCTCATGATTCATATCAAGGGCTTGGTAAACATTAGCAAGTGTTTGTGCCTCTACTCCTTGTGTGCTATCAACAATAAGTATAGAACCTTCGCAAGCATATAGCGATCTACTTACTTCATAACTAAAATCTACATGACCCGGAGTATCAATTATATTTAGAATATACTCTTTTCCGTTTTTTGATTTATAATTTAATTTAACAGTTTGAGCTTTGATTGTTATTCCTCTTTCACGCTCTATATCCATAGAATCTAAAACCTGAGCCTTCATTTCTCTATCTGACAAGCCGCCACATTTATGAATTATTCTATCCGCAATCGTAGATTTGCCGTGATCTATATGTGCGATGATTGCAAAATTTCTAATATTATCGATGTTATCCATTAGGATCTTAGTTTAGAACCAGTTTTATCTTCTACTATTTTTACTATTTTTTGTGAGACTGTATTAATATCATTTTCAGTAAGAGTTTTTTCATCTGACTGTATTATTACCTTAAATGCTAGTGATTTTTTTCCACTTGGAATATTTTCTCCCTCATACAGATCAAAAATTGAAATATCTTTAATCAGAGATAGATCAACATTTTTAATCAAATTCAATAATTCTTGCGCTTGAATATTTTTGTCTACTATGAAAGCAAAGTCTCTCTCTGATTTTTGATATTCTGAAAATTCATAGCTTATTTTGGATTTATTAATTTTTTCTTTTAATTTTACGTATTCGTCTAGATTTAATTCAAATCCTACTAGTGAATTTGTTTTAATATCAAGTTGATTGATAATATTTGGATGTAATTCTCCAAATGATGCAAAATAGTTATTTGGATTATTTGAAAAAGAAATAGTTCCACCTTTTCCGGGATGATAATAATCAGGTAAATTTTTTGTTTCTATTGTAATTTCATTTTTATTTGTTCCAAGATCATAAAGTGTATGCAAAAGATCTCTTTTAACATCAAAAACATCTAAAAATCTTCCTTTTTCATTCCAGTTTGGATTTGCTGCATATCCAGCTGAGATACCACAAGCAGTGATAGTTTGTTCGCCAGGGTTTTTTCCTTTAAAAATTGGCCCTATTTCAAACAAAGAAATATTTTCATCTCCTCTATCAATATTTTCTCTAATTTTTTCTACTAAATTTGAAAAAATAGATGAACGTAAAACTCCTAAATCAGAACTTATTGGATTAATAAGTCTGTTTGATTTTCTTGTATTTAAAAAATAATTATTAATTTTTTCATTTGTAAATGACCAAGTAATTGCCTCTAAATACCCTTTCGTGGCGATAGATCTTTGAGTTAGGCGAAAATGTTTTTGCTCATTATTTAAAGTTTGATTTGTTCTAATTTTTTCTGGCTCTATAGATTCAATTTTTTCTAAACCTTTTATTCTTATTATTTCTTCAACTAAATCTATTTTTCCAGTTATATCGGGTCGCCAACTTGGAATTCTAATAGTGATAGTGTTACTATTTTTTTTACACTTAAATCCTAATTTTTCTAATATATTAATAATTTCTTTTACATTTATTTTAATACCCAAAACTTTTACTGGAAAATTATTATCTAATTTAATTTCTTTTTGAGATAATTTTTTAGTTTTTGTAATTTTAAATTTACTAACTTCTCCTCCACATATTTCTGTAATCATCTCTGCTGCTTTTTGTAATCCAGTTTCAATAGAATTTGGATCAATCCCTCTTTCAAATCTATAATTGGCATCACTATTTAAATTCAAAATATTTGAAGTTTTTCTAGTTATTGATGGATCAAAATAAGCAGATTCAATAAGAATATTTTTTGTATCTATTTCTGTAGAAGAACTAGTTCCACCTATGATTCCCCCTAATCCCAAAGGACCACTTTCATCAGAGATTACACACATTCCATCGGATAAATTATATTTTTTATTATCTAAAGCATTCAATGTTTCATTTTTTTTTGACTCTCTAACAATTATTCTCTTATTTATTTTATCTAAATCGTATGCGTGCAATGGTCTATTTAAGTCTAACATTATAAAGTTGGTAATATCCACAACAGCTGAAATAGGTCTCAAACCAACAGAAATTAGTCTTTCTTTAAGCCAATTAGGACTTTCTTGATTTTTTATATTTGTTATTAAACAACTTCCAAAAATTGAACAAGATTGATTTTTAGTTTTACTTATAACTACATTTAATTTTTTACTAATTTGTTTAAGTTTTTTGCTTTTAATTGGTTTTATTTTACCCATTCCAGCAGCGGCAAGATCACGGGCTATACCTCGAATACCTAAACAATCCGGTCTATTAGGTGTGACTGATAACTCAATTGTATTTTCTTTCTTTGAGCTAAAATAACTTTTGCCAACCATGTTATTATATTTTTCACTTAATGATATAATTCCTTGACTTTCGTTTGATATATTTAATTCTGCCTCTGAACAAAGCATACCGTAAGAGGTAACACCTCTAATCTTGGAAACTTCTAACTTCATATTATTTTTTGGAATAATTGATCCAGGAGGCGCATAAATTGTTAATAATCCATCTTGAGCGTTAGAAGCACCACAAACAACTTTTAAAATATTTTGACCTCCAATATCAACATCGCAGACTTTTAAACGATCTGCATTAGGATGTTTTTCTGCTTTAATAATTCTTGCAACAACACAATTTGATAATTCGTTCTTAATTGGTTCAACGCTTTCAACCTCTAATCCAATTTTATTTAAAGCATCAGTTATTTGTTGTTCAGATTTTTTTGTATCGAGATGGTCTTTTAGCCAATTAATGGTAAACTTCATCTACTTAAACCTCTATAATTTGTAGGAACATCTACTGGATCAAATCCATAATGATTTAGCCATTTATAATTGCAGTCAAAAAATGATCTTAAATCATTAATTCCATATTTAAGCATAGCCAATCGATCTATACCTATTCCAAAAGCAAATCCTTGGTATTTTGAAGGATCTACTTTTGAATTTATTAAAACATTTGGATGTACCATTCCACATCCTAAAATTTCCAACCATTTATTTCCTTCACCAATTACAATTTCTCCATTGTTAAGATCATATCCAATATCAACTTCAACTGAAGGTTCGGTAAATGGAAAGTGGCTTGGTCGAAATCTCATTTTTAATTTTTTAACTTCAAAAAACTCTTTTATAAAATAATTCAAGCAGCCTTTTAAGTGACCCATATTTATATCTTTATCTATATGTAAACCTTCTAATTGATGAAACATTGGTGTATGCGTTTGATCGCTGTCACATCTATATGTCCTACCGGGAGCAATTATTTTAAAGGGCGGTTTTCCTTTAAGCATAGTTCTTATTTGAACAGGAGAAGTATGAGTTCTCAATAATAAATTTTTATCTTCGCTCAGATAAAAAGTATCATGCATATCTCTTGCAGGATGATTAGGTGGAGTATTTAATGCAGTAAAATTATTATACTCATTTTCAACATCTGGACCTTCGGCCACACTAAAACCAATCTCTGAAAAAATTGAACTTATTTCATCGATTACTTGAGACACCGGATGTATTTTTCCTTTTTTAATAAACCTCTCCGGCAAAGTTACATCTACTTTTTCATTTTCTAATTTTTTATTAATTTCTTCTATCTCTATTTTCTTTGATACCTGATCTAGTTTTTCTTGAAGTAAAACTTTTAGATCATTTATTTGAGAAGCAAAATTTTTTTTATCATTTTCTGATTTTGAACCGATTAGTTTAAATTGGTTTGTGATTACTCCACTTTTGCCAAATAATTCTGTTTTAATATGACTTAAATTATCAGAACTAGTACAGTTATTTAATCTCTCTATATATTCCGATTTAATTTTTTCAATTTCAGACATTGTGATAGAATATTTGTTAAGATTAGAAAAACAATAGAAAGATTAGTTCAATGCTGTCTGAGCTTTTTTGACTATAGTTTTAAAAGCTTGAGGGTTTTCATAGGCAATTTCTGCTAAAATTTTTCTATCTAATTTTATACCTGATTTATTCAATCCGTTGATAAATTTTGAATATGTAAGACCTTCACTTCTTACGCCTGCATTGATTCTTTGTATCCATAATGATTTAAAATCTCTTTTTTTATTTCTTCTATCCCTGTAAGCATACTGCATAGCTTTTTCATAAGCTTGTTTTGCAACTCTAATTGTATTTTTTCTTCTTCCGTATTGACCTTTGACAGCCTTCAACACTTTTTTATGTTTAGCTCTACTTGTTACTCCTCTTTTTACTCTAGCCATATTAACCTCTTAAATTGTAAGGCATATATGATTTTACAATCTTACTGTCTTGTTTAGACATTATAGTAGTGCCTCTTTGTTTTCTTATTTGTGAGTTAGTTCTTTTAATCATGCCGTGTCTCTTTCCAGCTTGAGACATTACAACTTTTCCTCTTGATGTGATTTTGAATCTTTTTTTTGCAGAGCTTTTAGTTTTTAATTTAGGCATAATTTTTATGGGGTTTATACAAAATCCAAACTTTTTTACAACCTGAATAATTATATTGGTTGAACAACCATAATCATTTGTTTTCCTTCAAATTTTGGCTGCAGCTCAATTTTTCCTACGTTTTCCATATCAACTTTGATTTTATCCATTAACTCATTTCCAATATTTTTATGTTGAAGCTCTCTTCCCCTAAACTTGATTGTAAATTTAACTTTATCTCCTTTTGACAGAAACTTATGTGCATTTTTAATTTTGAAAGTGTAATCATGAACTTCAGTCACTGGTCTTAGTTTTATTTCTTTTAATTCTACTTTTTTTTGATTTTTTTTTGCTTTGCTTGCTTTCTTTTGTTGGTCATATTTATATTTTCCAATATCCATAATTTTACAAACTGGAGGCCGAGCATTAGGCGCAATCTGAATTAAATCTAAACCTTTTTTTTTAGCCTTGCTGATAGCTTCTTGTAAATTTAAAATTCCTAAGTTTTGACCATCACCATCGATAACTTGGACCTCAGAAGAATTTATTCTGTTGTTGTATTTTGGACCAAAAGATCTATTTCTTTTTTGAAAAAAATTTTTTTTGAAATCTGGCACTAAATTGATGAAGCTTTATTTAAGGCGATGTGTTTTTTAATAAATTCGTCTACTAACATATTTTCTTGTTTATTTGAGTCCAACTTTCTAATAGTTACTGCGCTAGAGTCAACTTCTTTTTTTCCACATATTAATAGCATTGGAACCTTTGCATTAGAATGTTCACGAATTTTATAATTTAAATTATGATTTTTTAAATCTACCTCGCAAGAAATTCCAGAACTTTTAATTTTTTTATAAACAGACAAAGCATAATCATTAAAATCATCTGATATTGGAATTACAACAGTTTGAAGAGGTGCTATCCAGAACGGCAATTTACCTGAGTAATTTTCTATTAATATTCCAATAAATCTTTCAAGAGAACCAAATAAAGCTCTATGCAGCATAACAGGGATTTTTTTTGAGCCATCCTTTTCAACGTAACTTGCTCCCAGTCTACCGGGTAGATTTAAATCTACTTGCAAAGTTCCACATTGCCAATCTCTACCTATTGCATCTCTCAATACAAATTCTATCTTTGGGCCATAGAAAGCACCTTCGCCTTTGTTAATAGTGTATTCTAGTTTTGAAGCTTCAACTGCTTTAATTAATGCTGCCTCAGATTTATCCCATACAGCATCATCGCCCACTCTTAAATCAGGTCTATCTGAGTATTTTAGAATTACATTTTCAAATCCTAAATCTTTATAAATTTCTAAAATTAAATTTGTAACTGTTAAACATTCTTTAGTGATTTGGTCTTCTGTACAAAAAATATGAGCATCATCTTGTGTAAATGCTCTAACTCTCAATAGTCCATGCAAAGCTCCCGATGGTTCATATCTATGAACTTTGCCAAATTCTGAAATCTTTAATGGAAGGTCTCTATAACTTTTTAAACCTTGATTAAACACTTGAACACAACCTGGACAATTCATTGGTTTAATAGCAAATATTTTTTGATCTGGAGTTTCGGAAGTATACATGTTCGCTCCAAATTTTTCCCAGTGACCTGATTTTTCCCATAGAGATCTATCTAAAATTTCTGGTGTGTTTATTTCTTTATAGCCAGCTTGATCTTGTTTATATCTCATATACGAAACTAGTTTCTGAAATAAAGTCCATCCTTTTTCATGCCAAAAAACAGCACCTGGACTCTCCTCTCTGAAGTGAAACAAATCCATTTCCTTGCCCAACTTTCTATGATCTCTTTTTTCAGCTTCTTCAATTCGTTTTAAATAATCGTCTAAATCCCTTTTTGTTGCCCAACTAGTTCCATAAATCCTTTGAAGCATTTCATTACTTGAGTCACCTCTCCAATATGCTCCCGAAACTTTAGTTAGTTTAAAAAATTTTCCTATTTTTCCAGTAGATGCTAGGTGAGGACCTCTGCAAAGATCATGCCATTTTCCGTGAAAATAAATTGAAACCTCTTCTCCTTCTGGAATACTTTTAATAATTTCAGCTTTATAAAGTTCACCAATTTTTTTAAAATGATCAATAGCTTTTTCTCTCGACCAAACCTCTCTTGTAGTTTTTTCATCTCTCTCTACTATTTCTTTCATTTTATTTTCAATTTTGTTTAAATCCTCTTCTGTAAAGGGTTCTTTTCTCGAAAAATCATAATAAAAACCATCTTCAATAACTGGGCCAATTGTAACTTGTGTTCCAGGAAATAGCTCTTGAACAGCCATTGCTAAAATATGTGCTGTATCATGCCTTATTGTTTCAAGGCCTTCTTTGTCTTTTGATGTAAATATTTTAACTGAACAGTTTTTTTCAATTACTGAATTAAGATCTTTCAGTTTCCCATCAATGCTAATTAAAAGAGCGCTTTTTGAAAGAGATTTACTTATCTTTTCAGCAACCTCTAATCCTGTAACTTTCTTATCAAAGTTAAGCTTGTTTCCATCTGGCAAAGTTATTTTTAACATTAATTTAATAGCTTTTTATACTCTGAATAAGTAGAAAAACACATTTTTTCAACATCAAATTTTCTTATGACATTATTTCTAGCATCATCTTTGATTTTATTTGCTGTTTCAAAGTCTAAATCTATTGCAAAGATTAATTTTTTTAAAAGGTCCTCCGAATTTCCTGCTTCAAACAAATAACCACTTTTTTTATCAACAATTGTCTCGTTTGATCCACCTATATTACTTGCTATTACAATTTTTTCCATTGCTTGTCCTTCAACTGAAACTCTACCAAATGCTTCAGGCTCTATAGAAGAGGATATAACTATATGAGATAAATTGTATATACTTGGCATATGTTTTATATGTTCAATAAATTTAACATCATTTACTAATCTGTATTGTTCTACAAGACGTTGAAGTTTTTTTTTATATATTTTCCTTCCTTGGTCATTTCCAAGTAATACTGCAGTGAATAAAATATCTGGACGTATTAGTTTTAAATTTTTGATAGCTTCAATAAACATTTCTTGACCTTTCCAAGCTGTTAATCTTCCGGGCAATAAAATAATTTTTTTACTTTTATCTAAACTATGCTCTGAGAGTAATTTATTTTCTATTTCTTCCTTAACATTTTTGCCATTAAAATATTCAAGATTAATTCCACGAAAAATTACTAATAACTTTTTATTATGAATATAATCTTTATAATTTTCATATATGTGTGAAAAAATAAAATTGGAACCACAAATTATGAGATCAGATTTTAACATTACAGAATTGTAAAATTTTTTTATAGGAGACTTAAAATTATATGTGCCATGAAAAGTCGTTACAAATTTTCTCCTAGTAATTCTTGTTGCAAAATAACAAGACCAGGCTGGCGCTCTACTTCTTGCATGAACAATGTCAATGTTAAGAAATATTATGATTAAAGATAATATTATTGCATTAATTAATATTAATAATGGATTTTTACTATGTACTGGAAGTCTTATTACTTTTACTTTTTTTTTATTTACGTATTTAAGTAAATCGCCACCACTAGTAACAACATACGATCCAAAATCTTTTTCATGAAGATAGTGAGCAATATCGTAACAACCAGTTTCTGCTCCTCCATATCCAAGCTTTGGTATAACCTGTAAAACTTTTATTTTTGATGGCATTTATATGCTTGTAATATTATCATAAGTTAACACTAAAATTTATGTCAAAATTTAAATATCTTAAAATATCAAAGAATAAAAAAATTAGATATTTATTAAATACTACATTTGGTGATATTTATGTTCTTTTTTTGCATGGATTCAAATCAGATTTAGAAGGAAATAAACCAAAAACTCTATTTAAATTTTGTAAAAAAAATAAGATAGGCTTTTTAGCTTTAGAATATTCTGGCCATGGAAAATCATATGGAAAATTTGAAGATGGTAATATTACAAGCTGGACAGAAGATGCAAAAAAAATAATCAAAAAAAAAATTAGTAACAAAAAATTAATTGTAGTTGGATCTAGTATGGGAGGTTGGATTGCGCTAAATCTTTTTAAAGTATTCAAAAAAAATATTCTTGCATTTGTCGGTATAGCTCCTGCTCCTGAATTTTTAGATAGACTTATGTGGAAAAAATTTACCAATAAAGTTAAGAGACAGTTAGTCAAAGATAAATTTCATAAATTTAATCATGGTGGTTACGAATACAATATTTCATATAATCTTATTAAAGATGGAAGAAAAAATAAAATTTTTAACAAAAATTTTAGTAATAAAATCTTTCTTACAATATTACATGGACAAAAAGATGATGTGGTACCTGTTTCTATTTCAAGAAAAATTCTAAAAATTTTTACAAAAGCAAAAAAGAAATTAATTATTATTAAGCGTGGAGATCACAGCTTATCTAATAAAGATAATTTGAAAAGAATTACAAATGAAATTAGTTCTATTTATAAAAAATTAAGACCTTAACTTGCAAGGTTTGTTTGTTTATTTGATATTGGGTTTTCGAGCTTATCAAAAATTTCTTTCGGACATATTTGATAAAATTTTTTAACTTCTTGATCAAAATTATTTATTATTTTCTTTGAAGCTTCTGAAAGAGTTTCTTCATAATGTTTTTGAACTAAATTTTTTAAATATTTTATCCAATAATCTGTTTCAAGTTTTTGCCAAACTATTAACTCAGAATTTGCTTTATTTTCAAATACATTATCTGGATCGTAAACAAAACCCATTCCTCCAGTCATTCCCGCTCCAAAGTTATCTCCAACATCGCCTAATATAACTACTGTTCCGCCAGTCATATATTCACATCCATTAGATCCACAACCTTCTATAACTGCTATAGCTCCGGAGTTTCTCACTGCAAATCTCTCTCCGGCCCGACCGGCTGCAAATAATTTACCAGAAGTTGCTCCATAAAGAACTGTGTTACCAATAATTATATTATCATTAGAAACAATATTGCTTTCATCTTGTAATTTAATAGAAATTGTTGCTCCAGATAGTCCTTTGGCCACGTAATCATTTGCATCACCTTTTAAAACAAGTTTAAGTCCCTTAATTCCAAAAGCTCCGAAAGATTGACCTGCAGATCCTTTAAAATTTAATTTTATACTTTCAGTTTCAATTTTTTCTTCTCCATATTTTTTGTATAATTGATAAGAAATCCTAGTTCCTACTGCTCTATTAGTATTTTGAATAATATATTCTTTCTCAATTTCTTTTTTATCCTCAATATTTTTTTCAATTTCAGGCCAAATTTTTTGATCTAAGGTATCTGGTACTTCATTTATTATTTGTTGTTCACAATATCTTTTATTTTTTCCAGGGTCTGCTTGAACAAAAAGTGGATTTAAATCTAAATCATCAAGGTTTGATGATCCTTTGCTAACCTGTCTTAATAAATCTGTTCTACCAATTACATCATTTAAACTTTTAAAACCAATTTCGGCTAAAATTTCTCTTACTTCTGAAGCAATAAATGTAAATAAGTTAACTATTTTATCAGGTGTTCCAACAAATTTTTCTCTTAATTTTGCATCTTGTGTGCATACTCCAACTGGACATGTGTTAGAATGACATTGTCTTACCATTATACATCCCATTGCAACAAGTGCGGTTGTTGCAACACCAAATTCTTCTGCACCCATCATCGCTGCAATAACCACATCTCTTCCTGTCTTGATGCCTCCATCAGTTCTAAGAGTAATTTTGTGTCTTAAATTATTTAAAGTTAAAACTTGATTAGCTTCAGTAAGACCCATTTCCCATGGAATGCCAACATATTTAACGCTTGTCTGTGGTGCGGCACCAGTTCCGCCTGAATGTCCTGAAATTAAAATAATGTCAGCTTTAGCTTTTGCTACTCCGGCCGCAATGGTACCAATACCTGAAGATGCCACTAATTTTACACCAACTCTAGCTTTAGGATTTATTTGTTTTAAATCATATATCAATTGAGCTAGGTCCTCTATCGAGTATATATCGTGATGCGGTGGTGGTGAAATTAGTGTTACACCTGGAGTTGAGTGTCTTAGTTTTGCTATCTCATTTGTAACTTTAAAACCTGGAAGTTGACCTCCTTCTCCTGGTTTTGCTCCCTGAGCAATTTTAATTTCAATCTCATTACAGTTATTTAGATAGTCAATAGTTACTCCAAATCTTGCAGATGCAATTTGTTTAACTCTCGAATTTGCAGTATCTCCATTATCTAAAACTCTAAATCTTGATTTGTCTTCTCCTCCTTCTCCACTACATGAAGCTCCTTTAATTCTATTCATGCCAATTGCTAAAGTTTCATGAGCCTCCTTTGATAATGCTCCATGAGACATGCTTCCGCTTCCAAATCTTTTTAAAATTTCTGATACAGGTTCAACTTCTGAAATATCTATAGGGTCATTTAAATATCTCTTTCTAAAGTCAATTAAATCTCTTAAGTTAATTATGGGTAAATCATAAATACCCTGTGCGTACTTTTTATATATTTCGTAAGATCCTTTTGTAACTGCTGTTTGTAACATATGAATTAATCTTCCTTGGTACTGATGGGTTTCACCAGTTTTTCTATATCTATAAATGCCACCTATTGGTAAAATATTATTTGAATTTGAGAATGCTTGTTTATGAATATTTCGAAGCTTTTTTTCTATACCTGTAAGCCCTATTCCAGAAATTTTGGATAGTACCCCAGGGAAAAAATCATTAACAATTGTCCGACTCAATCCAACAGTTTCAAAATTACAACCACCTCTATACGAGCTTATTACAGATATTCCCATCTTCGACATAATTTTTAATAATCCTAGATTAACTGATTTGATGTACCTTCTTACGCATTCATCATATTCAAAATTGCCAAATAATTTTTTATTGAAACGTTGATATAAGCTATCAAGTGCTAAATACGGATTGACTGTTGTTGCTCCAGCACCAATAATAGTTGCAAATGAATGTGTATCCATAGCCTCACCTGTTTGAACATTTATAGATACGTACCCTCTTAATTTAAGTTTTACTAAGTATGTATTTATTGCACCAACTGCTAGTAAAATTGGGATTGGAAATTTATTTTCCGACACGTTTTTGTCTGTTAAAACAATTTGAGTGACACCTTGTCTTACAAAAATTTCAGCTTCTTTTTTAATTGCCTCTATAGATTGTTCTAAGTTTTGTTCTTTAGAAAAGGTGCAATCAATTATTTTTAAATTTTTTTTGAAATAATTTGTAAATTTTTCAAACTGAGTGTTTGAAAGTATTGGACTTTCAAGAACGTAAATATTTTCTTCAGTTAAATTATTGAAATCTAAAATATTTCCAAGATTTCCAAATCTAGTTTTTAAACTCATAACTTTATTTTCCCTTAAAGAGTCAATTGGAGGATTTGTTACTTGGCTAAAATTTTGTCTAAAATAATGATAAAGAGGTCTATATTTATCCGACAATACAGCTAATGGTGTATCATCTCCCATAGATCCTGTTGCTTCTTTTGCTTCTTCGACCATTGGATGTAAAATCAATTCTAAATCTTCTAAACTATAACCGAATAAATATTGTCTCACTCTCAAAGAGTTGTCTTCGAATAAACTTTTCTCATTTTGAATAGGAAATTTTTTATCTAGGCTAATTATTTGATTATTAAAACGTTTATATTCTTTTGCTAAATAATTTTTAATTTGAGTATTTCTAATAATTTTACCTTTTTCAATTCTTATACCTAAAATCTCACCTGGACCTAGTCTGCCCTTCTCAATTATTTTTTCTTCATCGAGTTCAATCATTCCTGTCTCTGATCCAGCAAATAAAAGCTTATCTTTACTGACAGTGTATCTCATTGGTCTCAGTCCATTTCTATCAGATGCTACTATGACCCACTCATTATCAGTACCAGCAATAGCTGCTGGTCCATCCCATGGTTCCATTGAGCTATTTAAAAAATTAAAAAGTTGGAGATGCTCCTTAGGTAATACTTTGCTTTTTTTTGACCAAGCATCAGGAATCAAAATCAACTTTGCTAATGGAGCTGAATGTCCAGATGTTGTAAGTAATTCAAAAACATTATCAAGTGAAGCTGAATCTGAATTACCAGAAGGAATGACTGGTTTTAAATTTTCTATATTTTGAAAAAGTGGAGATTGCATTTCTTGCTCGTGAACTTTCATCCAGTTTATATTCCCTTTTAAAGTATTTATTTCTCCATTATGAGCTAATGACCTAAATGGTTGTGCCAAACCCCAACTAGGAGCCGTGTTCGTAGAAAATCTTTGATGAAAAATTGCAAATCTTGAAATAAATCTATTATCCTTAAGATCTGGGTAGAAATCATCTATAGCCTCAGCTAAGAACATTCCTTTATAGATAATAGATTTTGAACTGAATGAACAAATATAGAAATCATTTAGTTGATTACTCAAAGCTTTATTTTCAATTATTCTTCTAGTTTCATATAATGCTCTCTCAAGATCTTTATCTTTAAGATTATTATTATTATGATTAAATAATATTTGAGTTATTTCAGGTCTTGTTTGTTCTGCTTTCTCTCCAAGAACGGAAGGGTTTACTGGCACTTGTCTCCATCCATAGATATTAAAATTATTTTTTGTTAATTCACTTTCTACAATAGTTCTGCATGCCTCTTGGGCTTCATAATCATTTCTTGGTAAAAATATCATTCCCGCACAAGGTTCTGAGTTATTATGAGAGTGACCTGTAATCTCTATTTTTTCTATGAAAAAGTCTATAGGTATTTCAATGTGTATACCTGCACCATCACCTGTTTTTCCGTCCGCATCGATTGCACCTCTATGCCAGACTGCCTTTAAAGCCTCTATTCCTGACTCAACAACTTTTCTAGATTTTTTTCCTTCGGTTGAAGCTACTAGTCCAACTCCGCATGCATCATGCTCCATATTTTCATTATAAACATGGTTTTCTTTTAATAGTTTTAGATTTTTTTCTCTAATATCTGTCATGCAACTTTTTGTTTTAAATTAACTTTGTTTTTTAAATATTTATCAATATTTTCTGCAGCATCTCTTCCATCTTTTATTGACCAAACAACTAATGATGCGCCTCTGACAACATCTCCAGCTGCAAAAACTCCAGGTATTGTAGTTTCCATAGTATCAAAATCTACTTTTATTGTTCCCCATCTAGAGACTTGCAAATTACTTTCTCCAAACAATACTGGTAGATCTTCTGGATCAAAACCTAAAGCTTTTATAACTAAATCAACTTTAATTTCAAAATCAGAATTTTTTTCTTCAATTGGTTTTCTTCTTCCACTTTCGTCTGGCTCTCCTAATCTCATTTTAGATGCTTTAACAGTTTGAACTTTATTAGTACCTAAAAATTCTTTCGGACTTGATAACCAAATAAATTCAACACCTTCTTCTTCTGCATTTAATACTTCATGTGCTGAACCTGGCATATTTTCTTTATCTCTTCTATAAAGACATTTTACTGAACTTGCATTCTGTCTTACTGAAGTTCTAACGCAGTCCATAGCTGTATCTCCGCCTCCAATTACAACTACATTTTTACCATCTGCATTTAAAATACCGTTATCAAACAATTCTACTTTGTCCCCAAAACTTTTTCTATTTGAAGCAGTTAAAAAATCTATCGCAGGAAAAATATTTCCTAAATCACTTCCTGGTAATTCTATTTCTCTTGCTTTGTAGACTCCTATTGCAATTAGAATAGCATTATGTCTTTCTTTTAATTCTTTAAATGATTTGTCTTTTCCTACTTCAAAATTATTTACAAATTTAACACCACATTCTTCTAAATATTTTATTCTTCTTAAAACTACATGTTTCTCAAGTTTAAAATTGGGAATTCCATAAATTAATAAACCACCAGCCCTATCGTATCTATCATAAACTGTAACTTTATAATTTTTTTTTCTTAATTCTTCTGCACATGCTAATCCTGCTGGTCCTGCTCCAATTATCCCGATGCTTTTATTAATTTCATTTTTAACCTTGATGGGTTTTACCCAATTATTTTCCCAAGCTGTTTCAGTTAAAAATTTTTCTATTGATCCTATTGTAACTGTGCCATGACCTGACTGTTCAATAACGCAATTGCCTTCACATAATCTGTCTTGTGGACATATTCTTCCACAAACCTCTGGCATATTATTAGTGCTTTGAGATAGCCTGTAAGCTTCCTCTAATCTGCCCTCTGCTGTTAATTTTAACCAGTCAGGTATATTATTGCTTAATGGACAATGAACCTGGCAAAATGGAACTCCACATTGAGAACATCTGCTAGATTGAGTTTTTGCTTTTTCATCAATAAATTCCTTATAAATTTCATTAAAATCTTTATTTCTTTCTTCAATAGATCTTTTAGGTGGAGTTTGTTGACCTATTTTTACAAATTTAAGCATTTTTTCTGACATAATTGAAAGCTTATATATCATTAATATTGTGCAAAAAAGTATATAAAGGTCAATTTTATTTACCTTATTTTAATAAAGCTAGGTTTCTTTAGGGTTTTTAGCTTAATTGCATAAGTCATATGCATTAAATGAATTGCTTTAATTTAATAATATTTAGTTTACCAATCAAAAACTGATGTCGTTGGTATATCTTCAAACTCTAATTTTAGCTTTCATTCAAGGTGTTTCGGAATTCATGCCCGTGAGTTCTTCAGCACATTTAATTATATTTTCAAATATCATTAAAAGCTATAGTAGCTCAGTCTTAATGGATACAAGTTTACATTTGGGTTCATTAATTGCGATTATTCATTTTTTTTCGAAAGATTTATTTGATTACACAAACAGCAAAAAAATATGGATTTTGATCATTATAGGATCTTTGCCTCTAATCCTAGTTGGATATTTTGTATTTAATTCAAATCTTTATGAAAATGTTCGTGAAATACAAGTTATTGCTTGGTCAACTTTAATTTTTGGACTTTTATTATATTTTTCAGATAAATCTAATGTATCTAAAAAGTTTGATGATAATTTAAATACTAAAAATATTTTAATCATTGGTTTGTTTCAAATTTTGGCATTAATACCAGGTGCTAGTAGATCCGGGGTTGTAATAACTGGATCTCGATTTTTAAATTTTAGTAGGTATGATTCTGCCAAAATTTCTTTTATATTATCTATACCTGCTTTGCTTGGTGCGAGCGTATTAACATTGAAAGAATCATTTTTAATAGAACAAACATTTAATATAAATATTTTATTGGGTATTTTTTTCTCATATGGATTTTCATATCTGACAATAAAATATTTTTTGATCTATACAAAAAGTTTTTCGCTAAATATTTTTGTTGTTTATAGAATTCTTTTATCTTTAATTTTATTTTACTTTATTTACTTTTAATTCTGGAACAATTTGAGAAATTAAGACTCCCAATAAAATAAATATACATCCTATTATATTATTTAAATTTAGCACCTGACTCAATAATATCCATGCTGCAATAGTTGCTATAACACCTTCTAAAGAAAAAATAATTGCTGCTGGTGTTGGTGTAATATTCTTTTGGGCATATATTTGCAATACAAATGCAAATCCACCGGATAGTATTCCAGCATAAAGTATTTGAGTTGATTGTTTAAAGATACCATCTACACTTATTTCTTCAAAAAAGACAGCAACTAAAAATGAGAGAGATGAAACGACTAATGTTTGCACTAATCCAATTAGAATTGGTAAGTTAAAGTTTTTTATTACTTTGCCTACATAAATTATATGTAGTGCCCAAAATATTGCACCTAATATTACAAGTGTATCTCCTTTTCTTATGGTAGCATCATAAAAATTTGTAAGTAAATACCCACCTAAAATACACAGTATGACTGATGGCCAATTGCTCCAATGAATTTTATCTTTAATTAGAAAAAAAACTATAATTGGTACCATTGGAACATAAAAAATTGTGAAAAAGGCAGCGTTTGCTACATCTGTATATTGTAAAGATACTTGCTGAAAAGCTGATCCTAAAAATAAAAAAATTCCAATTAAAATTGAGTATTTTATAAATTCTTTTTTATTTTTATTTAGCTCTTTTTTATAATTTCTTTTTTCAATAAATATAAAAAATGGTATTAAAGCTAAAAATCCAACAAAGAATCTTACACTATTAAATAGGTAAGGACCTATAAAATTCATACCAGTATCTTGCGCAATAAATGTTGTGCCCCATATAAATGTACAGGCTAGAGCACAGAGAAACGAAATTGATTTGGACATTAATTAAGGATGAAATCTATAATTATATTGCTAATTTGTAAGCAAAATTTTTTCCTAAATTATCTCTTACCTCGTTACAAAACTTAGCTGCCTCAGCTCCATCAATAATTCTATGATCAAAAGACAAAGAGATAGGCAAAATAGTTCTTACCTTAAATTCATTATCTAGATATATATTTTTTTAGCCATATTTAACTCAAAATTTAAACAATTTGTCTAATTTAAATAAATCTAATATGCAAATTAAAGATATTTTAATCAAAATTTGGTGTTATTTAAGCGTACGTCATAAAATTATTCTAAAGAATGATCTTGATGCAAAATATTGGGTACAGAATATTTTGTTAAAAAATCAACTCAAATCTTTAAATAAGAGTAATTGATAAAAAAATTAATTACATTAAAAACTATTATTAATAATTTTTAAGCGCCTGTAGCTCAACTGGATAGAGCGCTTGGCTACGGACCAGGAGGTTCT
>CAYXLK010000014.1:0-16586 GCA_964465855.1 uncultured Candidatus Pelagibacter sp.
GAACATTTTGAGGAACTTTATCATAATGATCAAAAAACATTGAATATTGAGCTCTACCTTGCGACATTGATCTTAATGTATTTATGTAACCAAACATATTGGCTAACGGAACCATTGCTGTAATAACAGTAGCATTTCCTCTCTGCTCTTGAGTATTTATTTGTCCTCTTCTACTATTTAAATCACCAATGACATCACCCATATAATCTTCCGGAGTAACAACTTCTACTCTCATAATTGGTTCTAAAAGTTTTAATGTTGCTTTTTGGCACGCATCTTTAAAACATTGTCTTGAAGCTAGTTCGAAAGCTAAAACGCTTGAATCTACATCGTGATGTAATCCATCAACAATTGTAACTTTATAATCAATTATTGGAAAACCTGCTAATATTCCATTATCTGAAACACTTTCAATACCTTTTTCAACGCCAGGAATGAATTCTTTAGGTATGGCTCCACCTTTGATTTTGTTCTCAACTTCTCTTCCTTTACCAGGTTCTAAAGCTTCTAATTGTAGTTTTACTCTAGCAAATTGTCCTGCACCGCCGCTCTGCTTTTTATGAGTGTAATCTGCTTCTGCAGATCCCAAGATTGTTTCCCTATAAGCTACTTGTGGCGCTCCTACATTAGCCTCAACCTTAAACTCTCTTTTCATTCTATCAACAATAATGTCTAGATGTAGCTCACCCATTCCTTTAATTATTGTTTGTCCCGATTCTTCATCCGTAGTAACTCTAAAAGATGGATCTTCCTTCGCTAATCTTCCTAGGGCTTCTCCCATTTTTTCTTGATCACCTTTAGTTTTTGGTTCCACTGCTATTTCAATTACGGGATCAGGAAATTCCATTGGTTCGAGTAGTATTGGATTATTTTTCTCTGCCAATGTATGTCCAGTAATTGTATTTTTTAAACCTGCTAGCGCTACTATATCTCCAGCATTAGCTTCTTTAATATCTTCTCTGGAATTTGCGTGCATTAAAAGCATTCGTCCAACTCTTTCTTCTCTATCTTTGGATGTGTTATAAATTCCAGTACCTGATTTAACTGTTCCAGAGTAAATTCTTATAAAGGTAAGAGATCCTACAAATGGATCGTTAGCAACTTTAAATGCTAGAGCTGAAAAAGGTGCATTATCTTCAAATTTCATCTCTATTACATCTTCTGTATTTGGTATCGTACCTTTTATAGATCCTAAATCTTTAGGACTTGGTAAATAATCAATTACAGCGTCTAAAAGAGGTTGAACTCCTTTATTTTTAAAGGCAGAACCTGTAAATATCGGTACAAAATCAAAATTTAAGCAACCCTTTCTTATACATTTGATTAAATCTTCATATTTGATTTCGTCACCATTTAGGTAACTTTCCATCAATTTTTCATCTTGTTCTACGGCAGTCTCAACTAGTTCTTTTCTATATTTATCGCAAATTTCTTTTAAATCCAAAGGTATATCTTGATATTCAAATTCTGCTCCAAGAGTTTCATCTTTCCATATTACAGACTTCATTTTAACTAAATCAACTACACCTTTTAATAATGATTCAATTCCCACTGGAACTTGTAACACTAATGGTTTGGCGCCTAGTCTTTCTTTAATCATATCTACACATCTAAAGAAATCTGCACCAGTTCTATCTAATTTATTTACAAAACATATTCTTGGAACTTTATATTTATCGGCCTGTCTCCAAACTGTTTCTGATTGCGGCTCAACACCAGCAACTCCATCAAAAACAGCAACTGCTCCATCTAAAACTTTTAATGATCTTTCAACCTCAATTGTAAAATCTACGTGGCCTGGTGTATCAATAATATTAACTCTATGGTCTCTCCAAAAACAAGTGGTTGCGGCAGATGTAATAGTTATTCCTCTTTCTTGCTCTTGTTCCATCCAATCCATAGTAGCTGCACCATCATGGACTTCTCCAATTTTATGACTTTTCCCTGTGTAATATAAAATTCTTTCTGTTGTAGTGGTTTTACCAGCATCGATATGAGCCATAATTCCAATGTTTCTATATTTATCTATATCGTGCGTTCTAGCCATAAGTAATTACCACCTGTAATGTGCAAAAGCTTTATTTGACTCTGCCATTCTATGTGTATCTTCCTTTTTTTTTATTGATGCACCTTTGTTATTGTAGGCATCAAATATTTCATTAAATAATTTATCAGACATTGTTTTATCTTTTCTTTTTCTTGTTGCGTCTATAAGCCATCTAAGAGCTAAAGCTTGTGATCTCTTAGGTCTTACTTCTACAGGAACTTGATATGTTGCTCCACCAACTCTTCTTGATCTAACTTCAAGTGTTGGTCTAATATTTTTCATTGCTTCATTAAATACGTTGATTGGCTCTTCTTTTGATTTAGATTTAATTTTATCCAATGCATCATATACAATTTTTTCTGCTGTTGTTTTCTTACCATCATACATAATCGAATTTATTAATTTTGGAATCACTACTGATTTAAATTTCGGGTCTAATATTGGAATTTTTTTAGGAGCACTTTTTTTTCTAGACATGACTTTTATTTACCTTTTTTTGCTCCGTATTTCGATCTCTGTTGTTTTCTTGCAGAAACACCTTGTGTATCTAAATTGCCTCTTAATATATGATATCTGACACCTGGTAAGTCTTTTACTCTACCACCTCTAATCAAGACTACAGAGTGTTCTTGTAAATTATGACCTTCACCCGGAATATATGAAATTACCTCATGACCATTTGACAACCTAACTCTAGCAACCTTTCTTAAAGCTGAATTTGGTTTTTTTGGAGTTGTTGTATAAACTTTTAAGCAAACTCCTCTTTTCTGAGGTGATTGCTCCAGTGCTGGAACTTTATTCCTAGATTTAGGTTTAATTCTTTTTTTTCTCAATAATTGGTTTACTGTAGGCATAAAAATATTATTTTTTTGTGTGAAACTTAACAGCGGCTAGTTTGGCAGCGTTTAGTACATCGTACTACATTCCAACCAAAAAAATATCGCCAAAATACTGAAAAAAATTGATTTGTCAAACTAAAATGGTTGAAAAAACAATGTTTTTATTAGCTATTGGACTGATTTTCCAATGATTCTTGCCTCTCTTTTTCAGAAAGAAATGCTTTATCACCCTCAATAGCCTTGGAATTCCAAGATACTTTTACTGATCCAGTGCCAGCAGGAACT
Organism: uncultured Candidatus Pelagibacter sp.; assembly: GCA_964465855.1. GTDB lineage: Bacteria > Pseudomonadota > Alphaproteobacteria > Pelagibacterales > Pelagibacteraceae > Pelagibacter. The sequence goes on from CAYXLK010000014.1 coordinate 3,172, forward strand.
AATCTACCAACAATTACATTTTCTTTTAATCCTTTTAATTTATCAGTTTTACCTCTTATAGCAGCTTCTGTTAACACTCTAGTGGTTTCCTGAAATGAGGCAGCTGAAATGAATGATTCTGTTTGTAATGAAGCTTTTGTGATACCCATTAAAATTCTTTCTCCAACTATTGTTGATTTTCCCTCAGTTTTTAATTTGATGTTAATTTCGTCAAAAGTTGTTTTTTCTATAATTTCCCCAGGTAAAAAATTAGAGTCTCCTGGTGATTTGATCTCAATTTTTTTTAGCATTTGTCTCAAAATTACTTCAATATGTTTATCGTTTATTATTACACCCTGCAATCTATAAACTTCTTGAACTTGATTTACAAAATATTCGGTTAATTCTTTTATGCCTAAAATTCTCAGAATATCATGTGGTAATGGTTGGCCATCTAATAAGTATTCACCTTTTTTAATTTTTTCTCCTTGGTTAAAATTAATATGTTTACCTTTTGGAATCAAATATGATGAGCTTTCACCGTTCTCTGATTCAATAGTTATCTTTTGTTTGCCCCTAACTTCTTTTCCAAAAATTACCTTGCCGTCGTTTTCAGCGATAATTGCACTGTCTTTAGCTTTTCTTGCTTCAAATAATTCAGCAACTCTAGGTAATCCTCCTGTAATATCTTTAGTTTTAGAAGTTTCCTTTGGTAGTCTTGCAATTACATCTCCGGCATTAATTTTTTGTCCATCAGAGACTGATAAAATTGAATCTGGGACTAAATAATATCTAGCTTCATTATCATCTGCTTTTTTAATTACATTTCCTTTATCATCTCTTAAAGTGATACGAGGTTTTATATCTGAATTTTTAGATTGTGTTTTCCAATCAATTACAGTCTTTGTTGATATACCGGTCGCGTCATCCGTTGTTTCGGCTATAGATACTCCATCAATTAAGTCTACAAAGTTTGCTATACCACTTTTTTCAGCAATTACTGGTGTTGTATACGGATCCCATTCACAAATTTTAGTATTTTGGTTAATTTGATCTCCGCTTTGATAATAAAGTTTTGATCCATATGGAACCTTGTATGCTGCAATCTGTAATCCTTTTTCATCTTCAAGTGATAGTTGAGTATTTCTACCCATAACAATGAGATTTTTTTTAGAGTCTTCAATTAAATTTGTATTAATTATTTTTAGTGTACCTTTTGACTTAGTAATAATTTGACTTTCTTGTTTAATAGAAGCTGTACCACCCACGTGAAATGTTCTCATTGTTAATTGAGTTCCTGGTTCACCGATTGATTGTGCAGAAATCATTCCAATTGCCTCTCCAACATTAACTAAAATTCCTCTTGATAAATCTCTACCATAGCAAGTTGAACATACACCATCAGACAAGTTACAGGTAATTACTGAATAGACATCTATATTTTTTACCCCTGCAGCATCTATTCTTTCACAAGCTCCTTCGTCTATCATTTCCTCTTTTTTAATTAATATTTCACCAGTAATAGGATTTTTAATATTTTTTGCAGCTACCCTTCCTAAAGCTCTTTCAGATAGACTAACAATTACATTTCCACCTTCTATAATTTCTGTTAGTTGTAAGAATCCAGGTTCATTACATTTTTTTGCTGTGATTGTTAAATCTTGAGCTACATCGCAAAGTCTTCGTGTTAAATATCCTGAATTAGCAGTTTTTAATGCTGTATCAGCAAGACCCTTTCTTGCACCGTGTGTTGAATTAAAATATTCTAAAGCTGTCAAACCTTCTTTGAAATTTGAAGTAATTGGGCTTTCTATAATTTCTCCTGATGGTTTAGCAATTAATCCTCTCATCCCCGCAAGTTGTTTCATTTGTGCAGCTGAGCCTCGAGCGCCACTATCTGCCATCATGAATACAGAATTAATTTTTAGACCATCTTTTGTAACTTCTGTTGCTGAAATTCTTTTCATCATTTCTGAAGCAACTTTATCAGTGCACTTGGACCATGCATCAACAACCTTATTATATTTTTCACCTCTGGTAATCAAACCTTCAGAGTACTGATTTTCATACTCGGAAATTAATTTTTTTGTTTCATCAATAAGTTGTTCTTTATTTTCTGGGATAATCAAATCATCTTTTCCAAAAGATATTCCAGCCTTAAAAGCATACTTAAATCCTAAATCTTTTAATTTATCACAAAAAATAACAGTGCTTTTTTGTCCAGTATATCTAAAAATATGGTCTATAACTTCTGAAACAACTTTTTTTGGTAATAGCCTGTCGACTAAAGAAAACTTATTATTAATATTTTTTGGAATTATATCGGCAAGTAAAAATCTTCCTACTGTGCTTGTAAATTTTTCAAATTTTATATTATCTTTTTCATCAATGGTTGTAAATCTAGATATAATTCTTGAATGAATCTTAACACTTCCAATTTCTAGAGCTTGTAGTATTTCATCAGTATTTACAAAATATCCTTCAACTTTTTTATTTTGATATGGGGGTTGAGATAGATAATAAATACCTAAAATCATATCTTGGCTTGGAACAATTATTGGTTTGCCGTTAGATGGACTTAATATATTATTTGTTGACATCATCAGCACTCTTGCTTCAAGTTGTGCTTCTAAACTTAATGGCACATGCACTGCCATTTGGTCACCATCAAAATCAGCATTAAATGCTGCACAAGTTAATGGGTGCAGTTGTATAGCATCACCTTCTATCAATTTTGGTTCAAATGCCTGTACCCCGAGTCTATGAAGAGTAGGAGCTCTATTTAATAATACAGGATGTTCTCTTACAATTACTTCTAACGCATCCCATACTTCGTCACGTTCTTTTTCTACTAATTTTTTTGCTTGTTTAATTGTTGTAGCTAAGCCTAGTTTATTTAATCTTGCATATAAAAAAGGTTTAAATAATTCTAATGCCATTTTTTTTGGCAAACCACATTCATGTAATTTTAAATCAGGTCCAACAACAATTACAGATCTACCTGAATAATCTACTCTTTTCCCTAATAAATTTTGTCTAAATCTACCTTGTTTACCTTTTAACATTTCAGCTAAAGATTTAAGTGGTCTTTTTCCAGTTCCTGTAATTACTCGTCCTCTTCTACCGTTATCGAAAAGAGCATCAACAGATTCTTGAAGCATTCTTTTTTCGTTTCTAACAATTATATCAGGTGCTTTAAGATCAATTAATCTCTTAAGTCTATTGTTTCTATTGATAACTCTTCTATATAAATCATTCAAATCAGAAGTAGCAAATCTACCTCCATCAAGAGGAACTAAAGGTCTTAATTCTGGTGGTATAACTGGTATAGTAGTTAATATCATCCATTCTGGTTTATTTCCTGTTTCTATGAATGAGTCTATTAATTTTAATCGTTTTATACTTCTTTCTTCTGTAACTTTAGATTTTGTTTCCTTAATTGATTTTGCAAGTTTTTCTCTTTCATTTTTTAAATCTATAGATTTTAAAATTTCTAGTACAGCCTCAGCACCAATTCCGGCAGAGAAAGACTCCTCCCCATACTGATCTTGATATTTAGTCAACTCATCTTCTGAGAGAAGTTGATTTTTTTGAAGTCCTGTAAGACCTGGTTCTGTTACTATAAAGTTTTCAAAATAAAGAACTTTCTCAACTTCTTTCAACTTCATATCTACAGCTAAGGAAATTCTACTTGGTAAAGACTTTAAGAACCAAATATGAGCTACTGGTGTGGCTAAGTTTATGTGACCCATTCTTTCTCTTCTTACATTTGATTTAGTTACCTCTACACCACATTTTTCGCAGATTATTCCTCTGAACTTCATTCTTTTGTATTTTCCACACAAACACTCATAATCTTTTATTGGTCCAAAGATTCTTGCACAAAACAAACCGTCTTTTTCAGGTCTAAACGTCCTGTAGTTTATAGTTTCAGGTTTTTTAATTTCACCATATGTCCAAGACTTAATTTTTTCAGGACTTGCTAGAGTAATTTTAATGCTATTAAAATTTTGAGACTCTGAAATTGATTTTTCTTTAAATAAATCTGATAATTCCCTGCTCATAATTAATTTAACTCCACATTTAAAGCTAATGACTTAATTTCTTTTATTAAAACATTAAACGACTCAGGAATACCAGATTCAAAGTTTTCTTCTCCTTTGACAATTGTTTCATAAACTTTAACTCTTCCAGCAACATCATCTGATTTAACTGTTAAGATTTCTTGTAATGTGTATGAGGCTCCATAAGCTTCCAATGCCCATACTTCCATTTCACCAAATCTTTGACCGCCGTTCTGAGCTTTGCCACCTAATGGTTGTTGAGTAACAAGACTATATGGCCCTGTGGATCTTGCATGTATCTTATCCTCTACTAAGTGATGTAATTTCAACATGTAAATCGTTCCAACAGTAACTGGTCTGTCAAATTTTTCACCAGTTCTTCCATCCCATAAGAATGTTTGTCCTGTTTCCGGCAATTCTGCTGTCTTTAACATTGTTGTTACATCTGCTTCTTTAGCACCATCAAAAACTGGAGTTGCAATTGGAATTCCATTTTTCATATTGTGAATATAATCAGAAAGTTCAGTGGTTGATAACTTCTCTATCGTTTTAGAATAAAAATCTCCACCATAAACTGTTGTTAATATTTTCTTAATATCCTCATTCTTTTCAATTTTTTTGGACATTTTGTTAATTAGAGTTTTTAATTTATTTCCTAGCTCCGAACATGCCCAACCTAAATGAGTTTCCAAAATTTGACCCACATTCATCCTACTTGGTACTCCTAGAGGATTTAACACTATATCAACTGGCTGACCACTTTCCATATAAGGCATATCTTCAACAGGAACAATTTTACTTACTACACCTTTGTTACCATGTCTTCCTGACATTTTATCTCCAGGTCTTAATCTTCTTTTCATTGCTACAAATACTTTAACCATTTTCATAACACTAGGTAGCAAATCATCGCCTCGTTGAATCTTTAATACTTTATCTTCAAATCTATTTTGTATATCAAGATTAGCAGAATTATACTGCACTCTAAGTTTGCTAATTGTTTCGATAGCATTTTTTTCGTTTACAGTTATCTTAAATAAATCATTAATGCTGATGTTTTGAATTTTATCTTTATCAATTATTTCGTTTACATCTAGGTTTTTTATTTTCTTTTGAATTTTTAAACCTGATAATATTGATGTTGCTGTTTGTCTTATACTCCTTTGAAGAATTTCTTCCTCAACTAATTTATCTTGTTGAACACTTTCTATTTCAGATCTTTCGATTATTATTGATCTTTCATCTTTTTCAATCCCATGTCTGTTAAATACTCTTACATCAACAACTGTGCCACCGCTGCCACTTGGCATTCTTAAAGATGTATCTGTAACATCAATAGCTTTTTCGCCAAATATTGATCTCAATAACTTTTCCTCTGGACCAGATGCTGAATCTCCTTTTGGTGTTACTTTGCCAACTAAAATATCTCCCGGTTTAACTTCTGCTCCAATATATACTATTCCTGACTCATCCAAGTTTTTTAAGGATTCCTCGTTTACATTTGGTATATCTCTAGTTATATCTTCTTCACCTAACTTTGTATCTCTTGCCATGACTTCATATTCTTCAATATGAATAGATGTGAATACATCATCAGTTACACATCTTTCAGAAATTAAAATTGAATCCTCAAAGTTATATCCTTGCCAAGGCATGAATGCTACAGTAACGTTTTTACCAAGCGCTAGCTCACCTATTTTTGTTGAAGGACCATCCGCGATAATATCTCCGGATTCTACTTTGTCACCAACTGTGACTAAAGGTTTTTGATTAATACAAGTATTTTGGTTAGATCTTTTAAATTTTTGTAAGTTATAAATATCAACACCTGATTTAGAAAAATCTTTTTCTTCAGAAGCTTTTATAACAATTCTTTTACCGTCAATTTTATCAACAATACCATCTCTTTTAGCAACTATAGTTACTCCTGAATCGAGCGCTACATCACTCTCAATTCCTGTTCCAACCAAAGGAGCCTCGGGTTTCATTAATGGAACTGCTTGTCTCATCATATTTGATCCCATTAAAGCTCTGTTAGCATCATCATTTTCTAAAAAAGGAATTAGTGAAGCCGCTACTGAAACAAGTTGTTTTGGAGAGACATCTACATAATCAACATTTTCTGGTTTTGCAAAAATGAAATTTAAATTTTGTCTACAAGAAACTAAGTCTTCAACAAATTTACCATTCTTATCTAATATGGAGTTTGCTTGTGCAATTGTATATTTTGTTTCCTCCATTGCTGAAAGATATTCTATTATTTCAACAACTTTTCCATTTTCAACTTTTTTATATGGACTCTCAATAAAGCCATACTTGTTAATTTTTGAATAAGTTGACAAACTATTTATTAAACCAATATTTGGTCCTTCTGGAGTTTCTATCGGACAGATTCTTCCATAGTGCGTTGGGTGAACATCTCTTACTTCAAATCCAGCTCTTTCTCTAGTTAAGCCTCCTGGTCCTAAAGCAGAAACTCTTCTCTTGTGAGTAATTTCAGATAAAGGATTTGTTTGATCCATAAATTGAGAAAGTTGAGATGTTGCAAAGAAATCTTTTAAAGATACCGTTAGCGGTTTTGCATTTATCAAGTCTTGTGGCATAGCAGACTCAATATCAATTGTTGTCATTTTTTCTTTTATTGCTCTTTCCATTCTATAAACGCCCATTCTTGCTTGATTTTCAACAAGCTCTCCTACCGATCTAATTCTTCTATTACCCAGGTGGTCTATATCATCTACCTCATCTTTACCGTCTCTTAAGTCCAACATTTTTTTGATTATTGAAATAATATCTTCATTTCTTAAAATTGTGATTTTATCAGAGCAACTTAAGTTAAGTCTCGAATTCATTTTCACTCTACCAACATCAGATAAATCATACCTATCAGAACTAAAAAATAAGTTATTGAATATTTGAGATGCTATTTCGAATGTAGGTGGTTCACCTGGTCTTAAAACTTTGTATATATCATTTATAGCATCATTTTTAGTTTCGTTTTTATCATTTAATAGAGTTACTAATAGGTAAGAACCTTTGTTTATTGGATTCGTTTTAGATACTTCAACATTGAATATGTTATTTTCGATTAGTTTATCTAAAATAGTTTCATCTAGTTCAGTCCCTATATCAAAATTATCTTCTGATCCCTCTAGATTAATTCGTTTATGTAATAATTTTCCTAGTAATGAATCTTTTGAAACATAAATGTCTTTTAAGCCGTCATTGTGTAATTTTTTAGCATTTAAAAAATTAATTTTTTCGCCTGATTTTATTATTACTTTATTATTTTTTGCATTAATAACTTCCTCTGAAAAATTTTTTGATTTATAGTTCTCTGGATCAAATTTAGTTTTCCATTTTTTAATTTTTCCATCATAAGAATAGTTTTCTTTTTCATAAAATTCATTTACGATATCATTTTTTGTATAACCTAAAGCTAATAAAAGAGAGCTAACTAAAATTTTTTTCTTTCTATCAATCCTGAAATATAATAAATCTTTAACATCAAATTCAAAATCCAACCAAGATCCACGATTTGGAATAACTCTGCAATTAAATAATAATTTTCCACTTGCGTGAGATTTTCCTTTGTCATGATCAAAAAATACGCCTGGACTTCTGTGCATTTGATTAACTACAACTCTTTGAACACCATTAATTATAAACGTACCGCTATTAGTCATCATAGGTATTTCGCCCATATATACTTCTTGTTCTTTAGCTGATAAAATTTCTTTTGTGTTATTTAATGGATTTATTTCATAAACAACCAACCTTAGAGTACACTTTAATGCAGCAGAATAACTAAGTCCTCTTGATATACATTCTTCTACATCAAATTTGGGTTTATCAAATCTATAAGAAACATATTCGAGTGTCGCTTTGTCATTAATATCTTCTATAGGAAAAATGCTTTTAAACACTCTATCAAAACCTTTGACTAAATGTGCTTCTATTTCCGAATTTAATTCTATTAATTGCTTATAAGAATTTTTTTGAACTTCAATAAGATTAGGAATTGATAAACTTTCTTTAAGTTTACCAAAATTTTTTCTTATATTTTTTTTACCCGTAAAAGATAAATGCATTAAATATTTTTGCTTATTAACTTAATAAAATTATTTAAGTTAATTACTTGAGTTCAACTTTTGCGCCAGCGGCTTCTAATTTTTGTTTAATCTCTTCTGCTTCTTTTTTATTTACACCAGCTTTAACTTCTTTAGGAGCACCTTCAACTAAATCTTTAGCTTCTTTTAATCCTAAAGATGTAACTCCTCTAATTTCTTTAATAACGTTAATTTTTTTATCTCCAGCTGAAGCTAATACAACAGTAAATTCATCTTTCTCTTCTGTTGGTGCTGCTCCGTCTGTTGCTGCTGGAGCTGCAACTGCGGCTGCAGCTGTTACTCCCCATTTTTCTTCTAATTGCTTTGAAAGTTCAGCAGCCTCAACAACTGTTAAACTTGATAATTCATCTATAATTTTATTTAGATCGGCCATAATATTTTTGTATCCCAGGTTACTTTTTTGATTTTTCGCTCGTCAAAATAGCGATTTTTGTCGCGGGTGCAAGCAAAATCGTTGTCAATTTTTGAGCAGGAGATCTCAAAATACCTACAATTTTAGCTCTTGCCTCGTCTAAGGTAGGTAATATCGCAACTTTTTGTACAGCTAAAACATCCAGAATCTCATCACCCATTATTCCACCTAAAATTTTCAAATTTGAATTTTCTTTTGAAAACTTTGTTAAAATTTTAGCAGAAGTAATTGCATCATCAGACAGCGCCACAGCTGTTGGTCCTGCAAATAATTTACTTAATTCTTTTGCTCTTGTTTTTTCAAGCGCTATCTTAGTTATTCTATTTTTTGTTATTTTAAATAATATTCCATGTTCTCTCATTTGTTTTCTAAGTTGATCAAGTTGAGGCATATTTAAACCTTGATAATGAGTAACAATCATTGCTTCAGACTTGTCAATATTTGTTGCTATTTGTTCAATATAATTTTTCTTTTGCTCTTTATTCATTTTAAAAATGTTTGTCTAATTTAAGTTTATAAGAAATGCCCATTGTTGAAGTTAAATAAATATTCTTTATCATTTCGCCCTTGAAAGAGTTATTTCCTTTTTCTTTTTCCAAAGTTTCAATAATTGCATCAAAGTTTGATAAAATTTTATCATCAGTAAATGATTTTTTTCCTAAGCTTAGGCCAATATTTCCATCTTTGTCATTTTTGATCTCTACTTGTCCTATTTTAGCATTTTTAACAGCTTCTTCAATATTATCTGTTACAGTTCCAAGTTTTGGATTTGGCATTAAACCTTTGGGGCCCAAAATTTTTCCAAGTTTTGATAAACTAATCATCATTTTTGGTGTACAAATTAATTTTTCAAAATTAAGTTCGCCGCCTTTAATTTTTTCAATTAAATCATCTCCTCCTACTATATCAGCTCCCGCTTTTTCAACTGAAGCTTTCTTTCCTTCTTCGCATAATACTGCAACTTTAATTTTCTTTCCTGTTCCAGATGGCATATTTATTACTGTTCTAATATTTACTTCACCTTTTTTTTGTTTGTTATTTATTTGAAGATTTAAGTCAATAGACTCATCAAACTTTGTAGTGCAATTTTTTTTGATTTTAGCAAGTAGTTCTTTTATTGATTTAGAAGGCAAATTTTTTTCTGTTTTTAATAAATTCTTATATCTTTTTGATTTCATTATTCTTTTACCTCAATTCCCATTGATCTGGCTGATCCAGCAATTATTTTTACTGCTTGACTTACATCATGTGCATTTAGGTCTGCCATTTTTTCTTTAGCAATTTCTTCAAGTTGTTTTGTGGTAATAGATTTTACGATATTTCTACCTGGCTCTGATGAACCGTTTTTTATTTTAAGTTTTTCTTTTATAAAATATGTTGCTGGTGGATTTTTAATTACAAAATCAAATTTCTTATCTTTGTATACAGTTATAATCACTGGAACGGGTTTACCCATTAAACCTTTTGTTTTTTCATTAAAAGCTTTACAGAAATCCATTATATTAATTCCTCTTTGCCCTAATGCTGGTCCAACTGGAGGAGCTGGATTTGCTTGACCACCTTTAATTTGTAATTTTACAAAACCTGCAATTTCTTTTTTTGCCATTAACTTGCCTTTTCTACTTGGGTGAATTCTAGCTCAACAGGTGTTGGTCTTCCAAAAATTAAAACTGAAACCTTCAGTTTAGATTTATCTTCATCAATTTCCTCGACTAAGCCATTAAAAGATGCAAATGGTCCATCGATCACCTGAACTTTTTCACCAATCGCGTAATCTATACCAGGTTTTGGCTGAACCACACCATCTTTTATTTCACCTAAAATCTTTTCTATTTCTTTATCAGATACGGGTGCCGGTACACCTTTTGAACCTAAAAAACCACTTACTTTTTTTAAACCTTTAATCATATGATAAATATCGTCTGTCATCTCACACTTGATTAAAACATAGCCCGGAAAGTATTTTTTCTTTCTTTGAATTCTTTTACCTCTTCTTACCTCTGTCACATCATGAGTAGGAACAATAATTTCCTCTATTTTATCTGAAACTTTTGATTTATCAGCCTCATCTTTAATTTGTTGTGCAACTTTATTTTCAAAACTTGAATGGGATTGAACTATATACCAATTTGACATTAAAAACTCACATTCAGAATTATTTCTAAAAAAAATTTTAAAATCTGATCTAAAAATAGAAAAAATAAAGATGCTATAATAGCCATAGCCGCAACCATTAATGATCCTTGAACGGTTTCTTTAGAGGTGGGCCATGAAACTTTGAAAGCTTCATTTTTAACTTCCTGAAAAAATTTTAAAGGATTTTTCATAATATTTTTTATAACTTAATGGCAGGAGCGGAGGGAATCGAACCCCCAACCTCCGGTTTTGGAGACCGGCGCTCTACCAATTGAGCTACACTCCTATGGGAGCTTACTCTATAATCTTAGTTACTACTCCAGCTCCTACAGTTCTTCCACCTTCTCTAATTGCAAAATTTAATTTTTCACTCATTGCAATTGGTGTGATTAATTTAACAGTAAATTTTGCATCATCGCCTGGCATAACCATTTCCGTACCTGATAGCAATTCAACTTCTCCTGTTACATCGGTTGTTCTAAAATAAAACTGAGGTCTATATTTAGTAAAAAATGGAGTATGTCTTCCCCCCTCTTCTTTTTTTAATACATAAGCTTGAGCTTCAAATTTAGTATGTGGAGTTATTGATCCAGGTTTGCATAAAACTTGTCCTCTTTCAACATCTGTTCTTTCAACTCCTCTTAATAGCACACCTATGTTATCACCTGCTTCACCTGAGTCTAAAATTTTTCTAAACATTTCAACACCAGTACAAACTGTTTTTCTTGTTTCTTTAATACCTACTATTTCAAGTTCTTCACCAGTTTTAACAATTCCTTGTTCGACACGTCCAGTTGCAACCGTACCACGTCCAGATATAGTAAATACATCTTCAACAGGCATTAAGAATGGTTTATCCTTTGGTCTTGTAGGTTGAGGTATGTGCTCATCTATGGCTTTCATTAATTCTAAAATTGAATTTTTTCCAATAGCTTCATCTTTTCCTTCTACAGCTGCTAAAGCAGAACCTTTAATGATTGGTATTTTGTCACCTGGAAATTTATATGAAGTTAAAAGTTCTCTAATTTCTTCTTCAACAAGTTCTATTAATTCTTTATCTTTAACTTGATCAATTTTATTTAAATAAACAACAAGAGCAGGAACTCCAACTTGTCTTGCTAAAAGAATATGTTCTCTTGTTTGGGGCATTGGTCCATCTGCTGCATTAACCACAAGTATAGCTCCATCCATCTGAGCAGCACCTGTAATCATATTTTTTACATAGTCAGCATGGCCTGGACAGTCTACGTGAGCATAATGTCTTTTTTCTGTTTCATATTCGACGTGTGCGGTTGCAATAGTTATACCTCTCTCTTTTTCTTCCGGAGCCTTATCAATTTGATCATAGGCAATAAATTCTGCTCCTCCAGCTTCAGCTAAAACTTTTGTTATAGCAGCCGTTAAAGTTGTTTTTCCATGATCCACGTGGCCAATTGTACCTACGTTAGCATGTGGTTTTGTTCTCTCAAATTTTTTCTTCTCAGCCATTTCTTTTTACCTTTATATAATATTTGTTCATTTTTCTCTTTGGAGCGGGTGATGGGAATCGAACCCACGCAACCAGCTTGGAAGGCTAGTGTTCTACCACTGAACTACACCCGCAAACCCAAGTGTTCGCTCCTGTTTAAACAATATTAAATGGTGGAGGGGGAAGGATTCGAACCTTCGAAGACCGAAGTCAACGGGTTTACAGCCCGCCCCATTTGACCGCTTTGGTACCCCTCCAATAATTTATGGAAGAGCGTCCACATGTCTAACAATGTTTAAACAATAGGCGGTTTATATATTTTTATCTTATAATTGCAATATTAGAATTTATGGTAAAATCTGTAAAAAAAACGTGTAAAATAAGGAAAAAATGAATAAATCATCATATTTTATTGTTGGAAAACATCCAGTTATCGAAGCACTCAAAAATAAAAGAAGAAAAATTATTAAAATTTTTTTAACCGAAGAAAGTAAAAAAACTATTCACAGAGAAAGTCCAAATAATAACCTTCTTAGAGATAAAAAAATTTATTACAAAACAAAAAAAGAATTAGACAATTATTGTAGAAATGAAAATATTTTACATCAGGGTTTTGTTGCTGAAGTTGAAAAATTAGAAAATATTGAACTTAAAGAATTTATAAAAAATGACAAAAAAATAAATCTTGTATGTCTAGCAGGAGCAACTGATCCAAGAAATATTGGTTCAATTATAAGAAGTGCAAGCGCATTTAATATTGATGGAATGATAGTTAGAGAAAAAGACTACCCTGAAACAAGTAAACTTATGCATAAAGCTGCAAGTGGAAGTATTGAGCATTTAAATATTTTTAATGTCTCAAATATAAATTCAACTTTAAAATTTTTGAGAGAAAAAAATTTCTGGATTTATGGTTTTGATGCTGCTGGCGATAAAAAACTAACAGAGACAAAATGGGACGGAAATAATGTGTTAGTTTTCGGCTCCGAAGGTTATGGTATGAAAAAACATACGGAAAAATATCTAGATTTTGTTGTAAAAATTGAAATTAATAATAAAATAGAAAGTTTAAACCTCTCTAATAGTGCGTCTATAGTATTTCATCATATAAATACTTACAAAAAATAACTTGATCTTATTAAAATTCAGATTAAAAAACCAATTTATGCCTCTATAGCTCAGCTGGTAGAGCAACTGATTTGTAATCAGTAGGTCCGCGGTTCGAG
>CAYXLK010000015.1:0-16519 GCA_964465855.1 uncultured Candidatus Pelagibacter sp.
TTTTATTTATATCTACTCCACTTTTTCCTCTTTTATCTTTTCCTTTTTCTGGTTTGTACCTTGACCATGTTCCTTCATACCATTCGATTTTAGGATTGTAATCTTTCGCAGTTTTGTATTGTTCATCAAGTAGATTCTGAAATTCTTTTTTCATTCTATCGAATTCTTCTGGATTAAGAGTTCCATTTTTAACCAGTTTATCACCATATACGTTGAGCGTTGTCGGATGTTGTTTAATTTTTTTATACATTAACGGTTGAGTAAAAGATGGTTCGTCACCTTCATTATGACCAAATCTACGATAGCAAATCATATCAACAACAACATCTTTATTAAATTGTTGCCTAAATTCGATTGCAATTTTCGTGCAATGTACAACCGATTCAGGATCGTCACCATTGCAATGCAAAATAGGAGAATCAACAACTTTGCCTAAGTCAGATGGATAAGGGCTTGATCTTGCAAATCTAGGACTCGTTGTAAATCCAATTTGATTATTAACAATTATGTGAATTGTTCCACCAGTATTATGACCTGGCAAGCCTGACATGGCAAAACATTCCGCAACAATACCTTGTCCTGCAAACGCAGCATCTCCGTGAATTAAAATTGGAATTACTTTTTTTCTTTTTAAATCTTTATGAAAAAATTGTTTTGCTCTTGTTTGTCCTAGAACAACTGGATCTACCGCTTCCAAATGAGAAGGGTTTTCAGTTAAGCTCACATGTACAGAATTACCATCAAACTCTCTGTCTGATGAGGCTCCCAAATGATATTTTACATCACCAGTAGATTCTTCATGAGTATTTGAGAATTCTCCGACAAATTCATTAAAAATTCTTTTATATGATTTTTGCAATACATTTGCTAAAACATTCAATCTTCCACGATGTGGCATTCCAATTTTAATTTCTTTTACTCCCAATTGGCCGCCTCTTTTAATAATTTGTTCAAGTGCAGGAATTAAAGATTCGGCTCCATCTAAACCAAATCTTTTTGTTCCAATAAATTTTTTCGCAAGAAATTTTTCAAATCCTTCTGCTTGAATAATTTTATTTAATATTGCTTTTTTTCCATCATCAGTAAATTGAAGTTCATTTTCTTTTTTTTCCATTCTATTTCTAAACCAGATTTTTTCAGCTGGATCTGAAATATGCATATATTCAACACCTATTTTAGAACAGTAAATTTTTCTTAAATTTGTGAGTATTTCATTAATTGATGAATTTCCACCCGTATCCATATAGGATCCTAAAAATATTTTTTTATTGTACTCTTCTTTCTTAAAACCGTGATCTTCTGGATGCAAATCATGAATATATTTTCTATCCATCATTCCAAGAGGGTCTAGATGAGCAATTAAGTGGCCTCTAATTCTATATGCCCTAATCAAAGCAATTGCGTTTATTGAATCGTTGCTGGATATTTCAAAATCTTTATCGTTACTACTTATTAGTTTATTTGGAGTGTTAATTTTTTTTGTTTCTGATTTTAACCCAACAAAATCTTCTTGAACTTGATATTTTTTAGTTTTCTGCGGTTGCCATGAAGGTCCTTCTAATTCTTTAAAAGCTGTAGAAGTTTCTTCATTTAAATCTTCAAAATATTTTTTCCAATCTAATAACAAGCTTGGATCTTTGTTCAAATATTTTAAATACATTTGTTCTATAAATGAACTGTTTGCCTTGCTTAAAAATGAAGTTTTTTCAAATTTTTGGTTACTGTTAATGCTCATTATTTTTTGAATATATTTAGTATAATTAAAATTTTCAATTAGACAACTTATTCAAAAGAGTTTTTCCTATTTCGGCAGGTGATTTGGCAATGATAATTCCAGCATCTTCCATGGTTTTAATTTTTTCTTGTGCCCCTCCTTTACCTCCAGAAATTATAGCTCCTGCATGTCCCATTCTTCTTCCGGGAGGCGCGGTTATGCCAGCAATGAAACCAACTATGGGTTTTTTAATGTTATGATTTTTTATAAACTCAGAAGCTTCTTCTTCAGACGTTCCACCTATTTCACCAATCATTAATATAGATTCTGTTCCAGAATCATTCAAAAATAAATCCAAACAATCTATAAAGTTTGTGCCATTAATTGGATCACCACCGATACCTATACATGTTGATTGACCTAAGCCATTCTCAGTAGTTTGAGCTACAGCTTCGTAAGTTAAAGTACCTGATCTAGAAACAATACCAACGGAGCCTTTTTTATGAATATTTCCAGGCATTATTCCAATTTTACATTCATCAGGAGTAATAATTCCAGGACAGTTTGGTCCAATTAACCTTGACTTTGATTTAGATAATTTCTGTTTTACTTTTAACATATCTAAAATTGGTATTCCTTCAGTTATGCAAACAATTAATTCCATGGAAGCGTCAATTGCCTCGATTATGGCTGCGGCCGCAAATTTTGCAGGAACATAAATCATAGTAGCGCTAGCACCTGTTTCATTTTTTGCCTCCTGAACCGTATTAAAAACAGGTCTTTCTAAGTGAACTTGTCCGCCTTTTTTTGGAGTAACACCACCTACTAGATTCGTGCCATATTTAATCGACTGCTCAGAATGAAAAGTTCCATGCGATCCTGTAAATCCTTGGCATATAACTTTGGTATCTTTATTTACTAAAACTGACATTTATTTTATTTCTTTTACAATTTTTTGCGCCGCGTCAAATAAATCAGAAGCTGAAATAATTTCTAAACCCGAGTTATCTAAAATTTTTTTACCTTCTTCAAAATTTGTTCCAGCCAATCTAACAACTAATGGAACATTAATTTTAATTTCTTTTGCAGCGTCAACAACTCCTTGGGCAAGAACATCGCATTTCATAATTCCACCAAATATATTTATTAAAATTCCTTTTACATTTTCATCTGAAAGAATAATTTTAAATGCTGCTGATACTTTTTCTTTAGATGCGCCACCACCAACATCTAAAAAATTTGCTGGCTCTTCTCCGCATAGTTTTATTATGTCCATTGTAGCCATAGCTAAACCAGCTCCATTAACCATACAACCAATACTTCCATCTAATTTTATATAGGTTAAATCATGTTTGCTCGCTTCAATCTCCGTTGGATCTTCCTCATTTAAATCTCTTAATTCTAAAATTTCTGGATGTTTAAAAATAGCGTTATCATCAAAATTCATTTTTGCATCTAAACAAAGTAAATTATTTTCTTGGGTTAAAATTAAAGGATTTATTTCAACTAAGTTTGCATCAGTAGAAACAAACATTTTATAAATTGATTTTACAAGTTTAATTCCTTGTGAAGATGTGTTTTCACTTAAATTAAATATTTTAATTATTTTTTTGCAATCTTCTTCGCTAATTTCTTCAAGTAAATCTATTTTTGTAGTTATAATTTTTTCCGGACTAGATTTTGCAACTTCTTCAATATTCATTCCTCCTTGATCGCTTGATATGAATGCTATTTTAGAACTCGCACGATCAATTAAACAAGAAAGGTAAAACTCTTTTTTTATATTAGAAGACTCTTCAACATATAATCTCTTTACTTCTTTTCCATTTGGTCCAGTCTGGTGAGTTGTTAAAATTTTACCAAGCATTTCATTTGAAGCTTTAGTTAAATCATCTATATTATCTAGAATTTTTACACCTCCAGCTTTACCTCGTCCTCCAGCATGGATTTGTGCTTTTAATACATATTTTTGAGTATTTAATTTCTTAGCTTTTTCGAGAATATCATCTACTGAAAAACCAAAAACTCCTTTTGGTACTGCTGCGCCATATTTTTTTAAAATTTGTTTAGCTTGATGCTCGTGAATATTCATTTACTTTAGATCTGGATCAATAGTAGTTGCTGCATCCCAAAGTTTTTTAACAGCCTCGACAGAATTGTTGAATTCTTTTCTTTCTTTTTTATCAAGATCAATTTCTTGAATTTTTTCTACACCATTTTTCCCAATAACCACTGGTACTCCAGCATAAATGTCTTTAAATCCATATTGACCCTCTAAGAAAACTGCACATGGTAATACTTGTTTTGTGTTTTTTAAGTAAGCCTCTGCCATTTGAACGCCTGATGCTGCTGGAGCGTAAAATGCTGAACCTTTCTCAAGATATTTTACAATTTCTGCGCCACCATCTCTTGTTCTTTGGTTAATGCTTTCTAGTCTCTCTTCTGAAATTTTGCCCTCTTTGACTAAATCTAACAAAAGTTTTTCTGAAACTTTTGTAAATCTTGGTAGAGGAACCATTGTATCTCCATGGCCTCCCATAACCATAGCTTCTATGTCTTTAACTGGAACGTTGAGTTCTAAAGATAAAAATAACTTAAATCTAGAGCTATCTAATATACCTGCCATACCAACCACTTTATTTGCAGGTAATCCTGAATATTTTTGTAAAGCCATTACCATTACATCTAATGGATTTGTGATACAAATAACGAATGCATTAGGTGAATGTTTTTTAATACCCTCAGCAACTTGTTTTATAATTTTCAAATTTATTCCTAACAAATCATCTCTGCTCATGCCTGGTTTTCTAGGCACTCCTGCAGTAATTATAATTACATCGGAATTTTTTATATCCTCATAGTTATCTGTTCCAATCAGTTTTACATTAAATCCATCCACTGATGAAGATTGCGCTATATCTAAAGCTTTACCTTTTGCTATACCGCTTGCAACATCAAATAGAATAACTTCATCAACTAATTCTTTTATTCCAATTAAATGTGCTAAAGTTCCACCTATTTGTCCAGCGCCTATTAAAGATATTTTGGTCATTATATTTCCTTACTTTGAATGTTATTTCATAGTTGGCATTACGAATTCTGGATTAGATCTTACCCCAGATGGCCATCTTGAAGTTATTGTTTTTAATTTTGTATAAAATCTTACTCCCTCAGGACCATGCATATGTTGATCTCCAAACAATGATCTTTTCCAACCACCAAAACTATGAAAAGCAACTGGGACCGGTATTGGGATATTTATACCAACCATGCCAACTTTAATTTTGCTTGCAAAAGTTCTGCCTACGTCGCCATCTCTAGTATAAACACTTGTACCATTTCCAAATTCATGATCATTGATTAGTTGAGTAGCTTCATCAAAATCTTTAGCTCTTACAACTGACAATACGGGACCAAATATTTCCTCCTTATAAATTCTCATGTCTTTTTTTACATGATCAAAAAGACAGCCACCTATATAATAACCATTTTCATAGCCTTGAAGTTTTATATTTCTTCCATCTACAACTAGTTTAGCTTCTTCTTTAACTCCAAGATCTACATAGCCTTTAACTTTTTCTAGATGTTCCTTTGTAACTAAAGGACCCATTTCAGAATTTTTATCCATTCCTGGTCCAACTTTTAAAGCTTCAACTTTTTTTGCTAATTCACTTACAAGTTTGTCTCCAACATTTCCAACAGCTACAGCAACTGATTGTGCCATGCATCTTTCTCCTGCAGAGCCATAAGCCGCACCCATTAAACCATTTACAGCTTGATCTAAATCACAATCTGGCATTACAACGCAGTGGTTTTTGGCCCCTCCCAATGCTTGAACTCTTTTTTCATTTTTTGCAGCATTTTCATAAATATATTTTGCTATAGGAGTTGATCCTACAAAACTAACCGCTTGAATATCTTTATTTGTTAATATGGCGTCTACAACTTCCCTGTCTCCATTAACAACATTTAAAACTCCCTCGGGTAAACCAGCTTCAGTGAATAGTTCAGCTAATCTTATTGAACAGGATGGATCTTTTTCAGATGGTTTTAAAACAAAAGTATTACCGCAAGCTATTGCCATTGGAAACATCCACATTGGTACCATTGCTGGAAAATTAAAAGGAGTTATTCCGGCACAAACTCCTAGTGGCTGTCTAATTGACCAGCTATCTATATTGGTGCCAACATTTTCCGTGAATTCACCTTTTAACACTTGAGGAATTCCACAAGCAAATTCCACAACCTCTAAACCTCTTGTAAGTGATCCTTTTGCATCTTCATAAATTTTACCGTGTTCTGAAACTATAAGTTTAGTTAGTTCATCTGAATTTTTTTCTATTAATTCTTTATATTTAAAAATAATTCTTGCTCTTTGAATTGGTGGTGTTGTTGACCAAGTCAAAAAGGCTTTCTTTGCTTGTTCAACTGCTTTATCTAAATCTGATTTTGTTCCTAATATAACTTCAGATTCCTGAATTCCAGTTGCGGGATTATATACTTTTCCTTTTCTACTTGAGTCTCCAGAAACAATTTTGCCGTTGATGTATTGCTGTATTAAATTCATCGAAATTATTTAAATATTTAATTAGCTAGTTGCAAGCATTTTTTTGATGGAAGCAATAGCTTTTGCAGGATTTAAACCCTTTGGGCATGCGTTAGTGCAGTTCATAATTGTATGACATCTATAAAGCTTCAATTCATCAGCAACTTTCTTTAACCTTTCTTTTCTATCTTCATCTCTACTATCTATTATCCATCTGTAAGCTTGTAATAATACCGCAGGTCCTAAATATTTTTCTCCATTCCACCAATAACTAGGACAAGAAGTAGAGCAACACGCACATATTATACATTCATACAATCCATCTAATTTAGATCTATCATCTTTTGATTGATGATGCTCAGTATCATCTGATTTTTTAGAAGTTTTTAACCACGGTTCAACAGACTGATATTGTTTGTAAAGAGTGTTTAAATCTCCAATAAGGTCTTTTAAAACTTTTAGATGAGGTAATGGATAAATATTTATTTCTCCTTTGATTTCTGCATGAGATTTGGTGCAAGCTAATCCATTTTTTCCGTCCATATTCATTGCACAAGATCCGCAAACACCATGTGCACATGATCTTCTATATGTAAGAGACGGATCTATTTCATTTTTAATTTTGTTTAATACATCTAAAACTTTAGATGGACAGTTATCCATATCAACTTCATAGGTATCTATTCTAGGGTTTTCTCCAGTTGCTGGATCCCATCTATAAATATTAACTTTTCTTATATTTTTAGATTCAGTTTTGTCTTTATAATAATATCCCTTTTTTATTTCAGAATTTTTTGGAAGATTAATTTGAACCATTAATACACTCTTTCTTGTGGTGGAAAATATTGTACCTCATTTGTTAAGGTTGATTTGTGAACATCTCTATAAGAAATCTTTGATTTAACTCCATCGCACCATGATAAAGTATGTTTCATATAATTTTGATCGTCTCTTTTAGGATAATCTTCTCTTGCATGGGCTCCTCTGCTTTCTTTTCTATTATATGCAGAATCCATTGTGGTAATCGCCTGTCTGATTAGATTGTCAAATTCTAAAGTTTCTACTAAATCAGTATTAAATATAAGAGACTTATCTTTAACATTTATGGAGTCCATATCTTCAAAAGGTTTTCTAATTTCTTCAACTCCTTCTTTTAAAGTTTTATCTGTTCTAAAAACTGCACACTTAGATTGCATAGTTTTTTGCATAGAAAGTCTCAAGTCAGCAGTTCTATTATCGCCACTTCCATTTCTTAATTTATCAAATCTATCTAAACATTTGTCAGTTTCCGACTTTTGTATATCTTCGTGTATCAATCCTGGTTTAACTAACTCTGCGGCTCTTTTCGCTGCAGCTCTACCAAATACAACTAAATCAATTAAAGAGTTTGATCCTAATCTATTAGCGCCATGAACAGATACGCATGCTGCCTCTCCAATCGCCATGAGTCCTGAAACAGTGTTTTCTGAACCATTAACAGTTAATACTTCAGCTTTATAATTTGTTGGAATCCCCCCCATATTATAATGAACAGTTGGTACTACTGGAATTGGTTCTTTAGTGACGTCAACATTTGCAAACAGTCTAGACGACTCTGCAATACCAGGTAATCTCTCATCAATTACTTTCGGATCTAAGTGGTTTAAATGAAGATGTACATGATCTTTTTCTTTACCTACTCCTCTTCCTTCCTTGATTTCAATTGCAATTGATCTGCTTACTACATCTCTTGATGCTAGGTCTTTAGCTTTTGGTGCATATTTTTCCATAAATCTTTCACCTTTAGAATTTAATAAGTATCCACCTTCACCTCTAACTCCTTCCGAAATTAAAGTTCCGTGACCATAAATTCCTGTTGGATGAAATTGAACAAATTCCATGTCTTGTAGTGGAAGATCTGCTCTTAGGGCCATTGCATTTCCATCTCCAGTACATGTATGAGCTGACGTTGCGGAATAATAAACTTTTCCATATCCACCTGTTGCAATAATAGTAATGTGAGATCTAAACCTATGAATGGTTCCATCATTTAAATTCCATGCAATTAAACCTTTGCATTGCCCTTCTTTCATTAAAAGATCCAAAGCAAAATACTCAATAAAAAACTCTGTGTTATGTTTTAATGCCTGACCATAAAGTGTATGTAATATTGCATGGCCTGTTCTATCTGCTGCAGCACAAGTTCTTTGAACTGTTTCATTTCCGTAATTTTTTGTCATTCCTCCAAATGGTCTCTGATATATTTTTCCATCTTCAGTTCTGCTAAATGGTACACCATACTGCTCTAATTCAAGAACTGCTCTAGGTGCCTCTTTGCACAAATATTCAATTGAATCTTGGTCTCCTAACCAGTCCGAACCTTTGACAGTATCATACATGTGCCAACGCCAATCATCTTCTCCCATGTTTCCTAGGGCTGCTGAAATTCCACCTTGTGCAGCTGATGTATGACTTCTAGTTGGAAAGACTTTTGAAATACACGCAGTCTTTAAGCCAGATTCACTAAGTCCTACTGCCGCTCTAAGTCCTGATCCCCCGGCTCCTAAAACAACAACGTCATAATTATGATCTATAATTTTATAAGAATTCATATTTTATAATTTGATAAGAATAATTATTGTAATTCCAGGAATAATAAAAGATGACAAATAAACCATCATATTTGCAAATTTTCTTGTTTTATCATTATCAATATAGTCTTCGAATATTTCGCTAATGCTCAAAGCTGAGTGAAAGAAGGTGGTAATAATAAATATTGAAAAAATGATTGTTGAAGGTTGAGTAGAAAAAAAATCTATTATATTTTGATAGTTTCCATCATGTATCGATACAAATTTCAGAAGAAACCATATCATAAATGGAACCATCAATAACGAGCTAACTTTTAAAAATATCCACTTTTTTGTAGCGCTAATCATTAAACTAAAATTCCTCTGAGTGAGTATAAAATTATTGTAAATAATATTGATCCGAAAATAACTAAAACTCCAGTTATTTTAGAAGTTTTTAATTCAAACCCGTATCCTAAATCCCAAAACCAGTGTCTAACTTCACTTAATATCTGAAATAAATATGACCATATGAAACCGATTACAAAAAACTTGCCTAAGAAAGAATTAAAAAAATTATAAATTATCTGATAATTTTCATTTCCAAGAATTAATGTCCAAATCCAAAAACAAATTAAAGACAAAGTTAAAATATTAATTACACCAGTTATTCTATGTGAGATAGAAACTAGAGAAGAAACATGCCATTTATATATTTGTATATGTGGCGATAATGGATTATCGTTGTTCATTCCTTTGTTTTAATATATGCCTCCGCAATTTCCACAGCGTTTAGAGCCGCACCTCTAAGTAAATTATCAGAAACTATCCAAAGATTTAATGCTTTTTCATTGGTGTTATCTTTTCTTATTCTAGAAATGAAAGTTTCATCCTTACCTTCAGCCTCAAGTTGAGTTATGTAACCTCCATCTTTCTGTTCATCATAAACCACGCAACCCTCAGAATTATTTAATAAAGTTCTTACTTCATCTAAAGTAAATTTTTTTTCAAATTCTATATTTAGAGACTCTGCATGAGATACTAAAACTGGAACTCGGACACACGTTGCTGTTACTTTAATATTATTGTCTAACATTTTTTTAGTTTCCTGGGCCATTTTTATTTCTTCTTTTGTGTAACCATCCTCATAAAATACATCTATGTGAGGGATTGCATTAAATGCAATTTGTTTGGTAAAATTTTTAGAGTCAATTTTTTTGTTTTCTAATACAGATTTTGTTTGATCTATAAGTTCATCCATTGGACCTTTGCCGGCTCCTGAAACTGATTGATAAGTTGAAACAACTACTCTTTTTATTTTAAAAGTTTCGTGCAAAGATTTTAGAACAATCACCATTTGGGCTGTGGAACAATTAGGATTTGCAATAATGTTTTTTTTAATATTTTGCAGATCTTTCGAATTTACTTGAGGGACAATTAATGGAACATCGGGATCCATTCTAAAAAAACTCGAACTATCAATAACCATTGAATGTTTGGCAGCTTTTGGAGTAAATTTTTCTGCTATTTTTCCACCGGCTGAAAAAAAAGTTATATCACATTTAGAAAAATCAAATTCTTCTAAATTAGAAACTATATATTCTTTTTGTTTAAATTGAATTTTTTTCCCAGCACTTTTTGGTGATGCTACCAAATAAAGTTGATCAAAAGAAAATTTTTTTCGTTCTAAAACTTCTAAAATTTTTCTTCCTACGTTTCCAGTTGCTCCAACAATACATATATTCATGGTAATTCTGAGATGTTATACTAGATGAATGGTAAATCACAAACTTTTCCGTTACAAATTTTGTTATTTATATCAATTTTTACTAATTGTGATGGCGTCCAGAAGGGTTTGTTAATCATTGCTATACCAATAACTTTATTAAAATGTGGAGAGAAGCATGCTGATCTTAGCTCACCAATTATCTTGTTATTTTCATCTTTAACATCTAATGATTTGGTAAGACTTGTTTCATTTGTATCAATAATAAGGCCCATCAATTTTCTAGTTATTCCATCAGATTTAATTTTTTTTAGCTTGTCTTTACCTAAAAACTTAACCTCCGTTTCAAGATTTACATATTTATCAAATCCACATTCAAAAGGATTGTCAAAAATATCCATATCATTACCATAAGATAAAAGTGCACTTTCTATTCTTTCTATAAGATTTGGACATCCTGGTTTTACATCAAACTCTTTGCCAATCTCAAATAAATGGTCGTAAAGCTCTAAGCCAGAATTTGTATTTTCAACATAAATTTCATATCCACCTTGTTTTGACCATCCAGATCTTGCAATTAAATGTTTAGTTTCTTTAAAATCAAAATAATCAAAACTAAAAAATTTTAGTTTAGTAATTTGTTCTCCAAAAACTTTTTCCATTAATTTGAATGATTTTGGTCCTTGAACAGCCATAATATTAACATCTGGCTCAACAATTTTAACATCAAACTTGTTACCTATCGCTAAACCTTTTGCAAATAAAATTACATCGGAGTCAGCAATTGAAATCCACCATCGATCTTTGCTTAATCTTAAAACTACAGGATCATTTATAATTCCAGCATTATCATCTATTATTGGACAGTAATAACATCTGCCATCTTTAGATTTCGATAAATCTCGACAAGTCATTAGTTGAACTAATTTAGCTGCATCATTACCTCTTACCTCTACTTGTCTCTCTCCTGCAACATCCCAGATTTGAACATTTTTTTTTAAATGGTGGTAAGAGTTCTCCAAAGATCCGAAGGCAGCAGGTAACAACATATGATTGTATGATGTATAAGAAGTAACCCCTTGTTTTTCTATTCTTGATGTATAGGGAGTACTTCTTAATCTTCTTGATTTAGCAATAGAAAAAGCTTTCATTTAACTTAATTCCTTAGCTTCTTTTCTTAACTCAAATTTTTTAATTTTTCCTGTAGATGTTTTTGGTAATTCACAAAAGCTAATTTTTTTTGGCACTTTAAAGCCAGCTAGTGTTTTTTTACAAAAATCAATTAATTCTTTCTCAGTCACCTCTTTATCTTTTACTTTTTCAATGAAGGCGCATGGTACTTCACCCCATTTTTCATCTGATTTGGCAACAACTGCCGCTATTGAGACAGCAGGATGTTTGGCTAGTATGTTTTCAATTTCAATCGAAGAAATGTTTTCTCCACCTGAAATAATTATATCTTTAGACCTGTCTTGGATCTTTATGTATCCATCGGGATACATAACAGCCAAATCTCCTGAATGAAACCATCCGTTAGCCATAGACTTTTCCGTTGCTTCTTTATCTTTGAAATAACCTTTCATCACAACATTTCCTCTAATCATAATTTCACCCATTGATTTTCCATCTTTTGGCACTGGCTTCATTGTTTCTGAATCCATTACCATAACATCTTCTGTATTTGGATATCTAACTCCTTGTCTTGCTTTAATTTCATTTTGTTTATCTTCATCATACGAACTCCATTCATCATTCCATGCGCACTGGGTTACATGTCCATATGTTTCAGTCAATCCATAAACATGCATAACTTCAAACCCTAATGCTTTCATTTTTTTAAATATTATGCTTGGTGGAGGGGCTCCGGCAGTAAGAACATAAACTTTATGATTTAATTTTTTTTGATCTGAAGAGGGGGCGCCTGTAATCATGTTTAATACAATGGGCGCTCCTCCAAAATGAGTAATTTTATGTTTTTCAATTAATTCAAAAATTTTTTTTATATCAATTGCTCGTAAGCAAACAGTTTTTCCATTTAACATAGGTATTGTCCAAGGATAACCCCAGCCATTACAATGAAACATTGGTACAATTGTTAAAAAATTTAATCTGTTCGGCATATTCCATGCAACCGCGCTTCCTGTAGACATTAAATAAGATCCCCTATGATGATAAACTACTCCCTTAGGATTTCCAGTTGTGCCCGATGTATAATTTAGTGAAATAGCTTGCCACTCATCTTTTGGTCTTTTCCAAATATAATTTTCATCTCCTGAATTTAAGAATTGCTCATACTCATATTCTCCAATTTTTTTTAATAATTTTTGATCTGCAAAATCATCTTGTATGTCAATAATGATAGGTTTTTTTTCGACTGTTGTAAGTGCTTTTTCAATAATAGAATGTAGCTGTCTATCAACAATAAACACTTTTGCTTCACTATGATTAAGAATATATGAAACAGTTTTTGAGTCTAGTCTGACATTTATCGTATTTAAAACTCCACCTGTCATCGGTACTGAGTAATGTGCTTCGAAAATTTCTAGAGTATTGAAAGCCATTACTGAAACTGTATCTCCTTTTCCTATTCCAACTTTTTCTAAAGCACTAGCAAACTTTAAACATCTTTTGTAAACCTCAGTCCATGTATAACTTCTATTTTCATAGACTAATGCTTCATAATTTGGGTAAATATCTTTTGCTCTCTCTAAGAAACTTAAAGGTGTTAGTGGAACAAAATTTGCATCATTTTTTTCTAAATTTTTTTCGTAGTTATTCATATTAATTAAATTTAAAATTCATTATATAATCACTGCCCGTTGTTGCTGTTTTAAAGTGATTTTCTGCTCTTGGTAAAACTCTTTTAAAATAAAATTTAGCTGTTTGAATTTTGTCTTCATAAAAATTTTTATTGTTATTATAGTCTACAAAACAAATCTCTAGCACTTTGATCCAAGAATGAGCAATAGAAATAAAGCCCAATGCTTTTAAATAATCATTACATGCTGCACTTGCATCATCTTTGGAACTCTGGAGTTTGTCTTTTATCCACACAGTAAACTTATTTAAAATTTCTAAACTATTATTAAAATCATTAATAAAGGGTTTAATTTTTTCATCGTTTGTTTTGCAATCATTTTTGAGCATATTTAAATATTTCTCAATCACATCATCATTTTTATTTACTAATTTTCTAAAAACTAAATCTAAAGCTTGAACCGAGTTTGTTCCTTCATAAATAGGTGTAATTCTATTGTCTCTATATAGCTGCTCTATGCCCTGATCTTTAGTATATCCATAACCGCCATGGACTTGCATTGCATCACTTGTTATTTCCATAGCTAAATCAGTAAACATCGTTTTAACTACTGGAGTCATTAAAGATACAAAATCTGAAGCTTCTTTTCTTATTGTTTCATCACTGTGATATAAACTTACTTCAGTTTGTTGAGATAGCCAAAAGCACAACGCTCTTTCTCCTTCAATTATAGATTTCATATTTAGCAATGATTTTCTAATGTCCGCATGCTCGATTATATAATCAGCACCGTTTTCAGATTTGCTATTATTTGTTTTTCCTTGCTTTCTTTCTTTTGCATAATTTAATGAATTTTGATAAGCAATTTCTGATATTCCTAATCCTTGGATACCAACTACAATTCTCTCTAAGTTCATCATAGTAAACATTGAGTTTAATCCTTTATTCTTTGGACCTATCATATAACCAACTGCATTATCAAAATTTAACACACATGTTGCTGAACCTTTAATTCCCATTTTGCTCTCTATTGATCCAGTAGAAATTCCATTTCTTTGTCCTAAAGATCCATCTTCATTCACTTTAAACTTTGGCACTAAAAATAAGCTAATCCCTTTCGTTCCTTTGGGTGAATCAGTGGCTCTTGCAATAACGAGGTGAATGATATTCTCAGTTAAATCATGATCACCTGATGTAATAAATATTTTTTGACCATTTAATTTATAACTTCCATCAGATTGTTCTTCTGCTTTTGTTTTTAGTAAACCTAAATCTGTTCCACAAACTGGCTCAGTTAAACACATAGTTCCACTCCATTTACCCTCTACAATTTTTGGTAAATATTTTTTTTTAATTCCCTCTGTTGCATGATGATTAATACAATTATATACACCTATGCTTAGCTCGCTGTATAATTTAAATGATAGGCTCGCTGATGATAACATTTCATCAAAAAATGCACTCACAGTTTTCGGCATGCCTTGCCCGTCATATTTAGGATCACACGATAATGAGGTCCATCCATCTTCTATAAATTTTGTATAGGCTTCTTTATAACCGGGCGGTGTTCTTACTAATCCGTTTTCTAAAATAGTTGGATTTTCATCTCCAATTTTAGCTAATGGTAAAATTATATTTTGACTTATTTTTGCAGCTTCATCTAAAATATTTTTTACTAATTCAGAGTTGACTTCTTTATATTTCTCAATTTCATTATAATTTTTATTATTTCTTAACTTATCGAAAAGAAACATCATATCTTCAACTGGTGCATTATAAATTGGCATTTTGAAACTTTAAAATAAATGAATACTTATTGCAATTTTGAAATTATCGCATCACCCATTTGAGATGTGGATATTTCTTTTTTACCTTTAGAAATAATATCTTTTGTTCTTAAACCTTCGTCTAAAACGTCTTCAACAGCTCTTTCTAAAACATTTGCTTCTTTATCTAAATCAAGGGAATATCTTAACGCCATAGCAAAACTTAATATCGTTGCTATAGGATTTGCAATTCCTTTGCCAGCTATATCTGGGGCAGATCCATGAATAGGCTCATACATAGCTCTCATCTGTCCTTCTTTATTTTTTGCACCTAAAGATGCAGAAGGAAGAAGTCCTAAAGAACCAGTCAACATAGATGCTTGGTCGGAAAGCATATCACCAAATAAATTATCTGTAACAATTACATCGAATTGCTTTGGATTTCTTAGAAGTTGCATTGCGCAATTATCCGCAAGCATGTGGTTAAGTTCAACATCTTTAAATTCTTTGTCGTGCAGATCTTGAACCTCTTCCTTCCAAAGTAATCCCGCTTCCATAACATTTGATTTTTCACAAGAAGTGACTTTATTTTGTCTTTTTTTTGCTAGATCAAAGGCTACTCTAGCAACCCTTTGTATCTCACTTGTTGTGTAAGTATGTGTATTAATTCCTTTTCTTTCACCATTATCAATTGGTTTAATACCTCTTGGCTCTCCAAAATAAATTCCACCCGTAAGTTCTCTCACTATCATAATATCTAATCCAGAAACAACCTCTGGCTTTAAAGTAGAGGCTTCAACTAGTTGCTTAAAACATATAGCAGGCCTTAAATTAGCAAATAACTTAAGTTCTTTTCTTAATTTTAGTAAAGCTCTTTCTGGTTTTTTTGAAAATTCAACATTATCCCACTTTGGACCACCTACGGCACCTAAAATTACAACCTCACATTCCAATGCTTTATAAAAAACTTCATCAGTTATTGGTGTTCCGTGTTTGTCGTATGAAACACCACCAGCAAGATCTTCATCTATTTCAATATCTAATGATTTATTTTTATTGAACCAGTGAATAATTTTTTTTACTTCACCAACAATTTCTGGACCAATACCGTCTCCTGGTAATAGTAAAAATTTTCTTTTTTTTATTTTAATCATTAAATATCCATGGCTTTAAATTTTTTAAATTATTTTCAAAATATATGATTTTATCTGTTTTCTCTAGAGATAATGCAATATCGTCTAAACCTTCTAACAAACATTTTTTTTTAAATGAATCTATTTCAAATTTAATTTCATTATTTCCAAAAATAATTTTTTGACTCTCTAAATTAACCTCAATTTCTTCTTTTCTATTAAAATACTCAGAAATTTCTTTTATCTTTTCTTCATCTAAAACAATCGGCAAAATTCCATTTTTAAAACAATTATTATAAAAAATATCTGCATAACTTGAGCTAATTA